>NZ_JBNPLM010000017.1:0-47724 GCF_050313495.1 Collinsella sp. SGI.178
ATATCTTCTCGGACGAGCTTGGCAACGGCAACGAAGCCGGTAGGGACATGAACTTCGACCCCACCGAGCTGCTCGGGAGCGTCGCCGATACGCCCGAACAGCAGCAGCTCGACGGCCTCGAGAGCGAACAACTCAACGACGCCAACTTCTAACGACGTCGCGCGTCGACGACAGCGGCCCTGCGCCTCACGGGAGGCGCAGGGCCGCTTTGCATTGCAGTAAAACCGCCGGCTACGAACGACGCGGCTCGGGAACCACGAGCCTATCGGGGCTCGCGCCCTCGGCATCCATCAGGCTCACGTAGCGAATCGACGGATCCTCATACGTTGAGTAATAGTAATTGCCCGTGCGCGCGCTAAAGCATCCGGTGTAGATAGTCTTCTCGAACTTGCCGTCACCCATCTTGGACGCACCCTCGATCATCGCCACCCCCTCGAGCGAGCGGAACATGCGAATGACGTTCTCGGCCTCGCTGTCTTTTTGCGGGTAATTGGCATTGAGGTATGCCGCCTTTACAAAACGGCTCGGCGAATAGCAGTCACCCGGAATACCGCGCATGCCGGCACCCGCGCCATAGGGCTTGAGCTCGGCGCCACGCCATGTCGCCGTCTGAGGAAAATCGCTTGTGGCGGTGATATAGGTGCGCAGGTTTTCCATGTGCCACGGGAAGGTCGGCTGATTGGCAAGGGTGTCGACCGGATCGTCGTATACATGCAGACCGTCAGCCATCATCTCGACCACGATGCTGCGCCGGCTGTCGCCGATAATCCAATGGAGCAGCGACACACCCAGCCCCTCTCCGGCAGATTTGGCAACAATCACCGTGTCGCGCAGCGCAGCCTCGACCTCGTCGACCGTCGAGAACGTCGCTGCCACCCACAGGGGAAACTCATAGGCCGCGATATTGGTCTTTCCATCAACCGGATCCTCGGCATACTCGGCATAACCGGGAAAGTTGAGCCCTGCCACAGCCAGACCCGCATCGTTACCACAGTCGAAAAACATAGGATAGTTCTTGTAATCGATGCACATGCCGATTACCGCGTGTGCCGCCGACGCATCGTCGATAAACGAATACGGGATATGGAACCCGCGGGGCATCACGCGAACCTGTTGGCCGTAGCTAAAGCTCCAGTCGAGGTTGCGACCCAGATACATGTTGCCGGAATTATCGGTAAATCGAATGCTCGTGCACATGGCGCCTCCTAGCCATTCGTCCTTGCTAAGCTCATTGTTACCAAACAAATAGGCGCTAAACACAAAAGCCCGGACATGACAATAACGTCACGCCCGGACCACACAAGCAAGATAAACTCAACCAAGTCAACCCCGCAGGTCGTCTAAGGAGTCAAAATACCGCAGATTGCCACGAAAGAGGAGCGAAGCGTACTTAAGGTACGCGAGCGACGATTGAGCGGCAAGGTGCGGCGCTTTGGTCCCCTTAGACCAATTTTCCAAGACAGTGATCGATCATATGCTGGATCATTTGTGCCTCAAAGCCCGTGTAGTCGCGGCGGCACTCCTTCATCTTGCCGTCGACGATCTGGTCAAAGGCAACCTTGCACTTGATATAGCGCGTGGACTTGGTGATTTCGTCGTGCGTCAGGCAGCTCTCCTCCATCTTGCTGGCGCCCAGGCCAAACACCAGACGGGGGTTGTAGAGCACGTGGGGCTCGCCGGCGTCGTCCAGATAGACGCAGACCTTCTTGGTGACGCCAATCTGGTTGGCGGCAAGGCAGCCGGCGTCCTCGAGCGACTTGATGGTATCGATCAGATCCCGTGCGACCGACTCGTCCTCGACAGTCGCAACCTCGCAACGCTGGGACAGGATAGCCTCGTCGCGGCAGAGCTCTTTAATCATACGTTCCTCCAAAGAGTTCAATGTAACTGCTTAAGTATACGGTACCTACATATTTTCATGCGAAAAATACCGTCCGCCTGTTACAAAGCGCCGAACTTCAACATGCGAGAAGCATCGACCTTCCAAAGGCGATATAGTAGGTAAGTTCGTGTCAATCGGCCTAAACTCGGGGCCGAACAAGGAAAGGGTATGCATGGACGAACTATTTCACGTCAGCGAGCGCAAGTCCACGATCGGGACCGAACTCCGCGCTGGACTGACAACATTCCTGGCGATGGCCTACATCATCGCCGTCAACCCCGCGGTGCTCTCGGGCGCTGGCATCGATGCGGGAGCGCTCGCCTGCGCCACCTGCCTGGGCGCCGGCATCATGACCATCTGCATGGGCATCTTCGCCAACCGCCCGCTCGCCTGCGCGTCGGGCTTAGGCGTCAACGCGATGATCGCTGGAATCACCACCACCGTCTGCGGCGGTGACTGGCACGTGGCCATGAGCGTCATCTTCCTTGAGGGCGTCGTCATCTTGCTGCTCGTGCTTTGTGGCCTGCGCGAGGCCATCATGGATGCCATCCCGGTTGTCCTGCGTCACGCCATCTCGGTGGGCCTGGGCCTGTTCATCGCCATGATTGGCCTGTGCGATGCCGGCATTATCACCGCTGGCGCCGGTACACTCGTCGGTCTGGGCGACATCACCTCCCCCACCTTCATCGTCGGCATTATCTCCATCCTGGTGACAGTCGCCCTCGCCTGCCGCAACGTCCCCGGCTCGCTGCTCATCGGCATCATCGTCGCCGTTATCGCCGGTATCCCCCTAGGTGTGACCCATGCTCCGACCGGTATTATCGCCCCGCTCGACTTCTCGAGCATCGGTGGCCCCATCGCCGACGCCGGCGGCGTGCCCGCCATCGTCAAGGTCCTTACCGACCCCACGCTCCTCGTCATCTCGTTCTCGCTGCTCATGAGTGACTTCTTCGACACCATGGGCACCGCGATGGCCGTGGCCAAGCAGGGCGAGTTCCTCACCGACGACGGCAACGTCGAGAATATCAAGGAGATCCTGCTCGTCGACTCCGCCGCCGCTGCTGTGGGCGGTTTTATGGGCGTCTCCTCCATCACCACCTTCGTCGAGTCCACCTCTGGCGCTGCCGACGGTGGCCGCACGGGCCTCACCTCCGTCACCACCGGCGTGCTGTTCATTCTCGCCGCGTTCTTCTCCCCCATCGTCACCATCGTTTCCAGCGCCGCCACCTGCGGTGCTCTGGTCTACGTCGGCTACCTCATGATGAGCGAGGCCTCCGAGATCGACTGGTCCGACGTGTCGCAGGGTTTCCCAGCGTTCATGATTGTCGCCGGCGTGCCCTTCACCTACTCCATCTCTGCCGGCATCGGGCTGGGCTTTATCGCCTACGTGGTCGTCGCGCTCTTTAAGGGCGAGGCCTCCAAGATCAAGCCGCTCATGTGGATCGCAGCACTCGCCTTCCTCGTCTACTTCTTTGTAGCGTAAGGGCAAAGCTGCCAAAGCAAAACCTCAAGGCGCAGAGTCGTATCAAGCGGCTCTGCGCCTTTCTTTTAGCGACGGTCCCTACGCCGACGTGCGACAATCGTATTTGTAGATGTCGAAATGCAGAGAGAAGCTTGTCATGGAAGCGCGTCAAAAGCAGATAACCATTCATTCAAAGCATGTCGAAAGCGCGCCCGTCATTTACCTTCCCGCGGCCATGGGTGATGGCACCGAGGTCTATAGCCGTTGTCTTGAGCTTGATTGCCCGCCATTCACCCTGGTCGCCATTGGCGGGCTCGATTGGAATCGCGAGCTGAGCCCTTGGGAATGCGACGGAACCGTGCGCGATGCCGAGCCCTTTGGTGGACAGGCGTTCGAGTTTCTCGATGAACTGCTGAATCGGATAATCCCAGAGGTCGAGCCATCACTTCCCTGCCCGCCTACCTGGCGCGGCATTGCCGGTTACTCATTGGCGGGCCTCTTTTCGCTTTGGTCGCTCTGGCAGACCGATGCCTTTGACCGCGCCGCAAGCGCATCGGGGTCCCTATGGTTTCCCGGATTTCTCGATTACGCACACGGGCACACGATGCCAGCCGCGCCCAACGCCGTTTATCTATCACTCGGCAAAAAGGAGACCAAGACGCCCAACCGCATGATGCGGCACGTACTCGACGACACGCGCGCAATGGAAAAACTACTCGGCGACCGAGGCATCCCCGCGACCTTCGAGCTCAACCCCGGTAACCACTTTGCCCAAACCGGTCTGCGCATGGCCCGCGGCATACACTGGATACTGACGCATTAAAAATGGCGCCCACGCGTACGCACGGGCGCCATTTTTTTTGATTTAGCTGAACACAACTACTACTCGACAGTCTCCTCGAGTTCAGAAACGGCGAACTCAAAGTCGTTGCCGGGCAGAATCGCGTTGAGCACGATGCCCACCAGCGAGCCCACGGCAAGGCCCGAAAGCGAAATCGTCACGCCGCCCAGCTCCAGCACGATGGCACCGGCGGCGCTGTAGGCAATGCCGAGTGAAAGCACGAGCACCAGAGCGGCCACCAGCACGTTGCGGTTGTTCTGGAAATCGACCTGGTTCTCGATGAGGTTACGGACGCCCACGGCGCTGATCATGCCATAGAGCACGAGCGACACGCCGCCGATAACGCATGCCGGCATGGCGGCGATCACGGCAGCGAACTTGGGGCAGAACGAAAGCACGATGGCGCAGCACGCGGCAATGCGAATCACGCGCGGGTCAAACACGCGCGTCAGGGCGAGCACGCCGGTGTTCTCGCCATACGTGGTGTTAGCCGGAGCGCCAAAGAGCGAAGCCAGAATCGTGGCGAGACCATCACCGAGCAGCGTGCGATGCAGGCCGGGATCGGCGATGTAGTTGCGCTCGCAGGTGGAGCCAATAGCGGATATATCGCCGATATGCTCAATCATGGTTGCAAAGGCCAGCGGCATGATGGTGATGATGGCCGTCGTGGCAAGGCCGCTATCGAACTGCGGCCCAAAGAGTGCAAACACCGTGTTGTCCCACACGACAGGCAAGCCAAGCCAGGGAGCGGCTGCGACGCCGGAGAAATCGACCTCGCCCAGCGCAGCCGCAACGGCATAGCTCACCACGACGCCCAGTAAAATCGGCACGATCTTGACCATGCCGCGACCCCAAATATTGCAGATGACGATTACGGCGACGGCAACCACGGCAACGAGCCAGTTAGTCTGGCAGTTGGCAATAGCGGAACTCGCCAGGATCAGACCGATCGAAATGACAATGGGGCCAGTCACCACCGGCGGGAAGAAGCGCATGACGCGCTTGGCGCCAAACGCGCGGAAGAGCGCCGCAAGCACCGGGTAGAGCAAACCGGCGCAGGCAACGCCCAGGCAAGCGTAGGGCAAGAGCTCGGCCTCGCCGTTGGGCGCGATTGCGGCATAACCGGCAATAAAGGCAAACGATGAGCCCAAAAATGCGGGGACCTTACCGCGTGACAGGAAGTGGAATAGCAGCGTGCCCAAGCCGGCAAACAAAAGCGTTGCCGATACCGAAAGGCCGGTGAGCACGGGCACCAGCACCGTGGCACCAAACATGGCAAACAGGTGCTGCAGACCGAGCAGGAACATGCGCGGGCAGCCGAGCGACGAAGCGTCGTAGATGGCATCGGTGACGGCGGGCGTCGAGGACTGGGACATGGATGTCCTTTCGAATGGAAGGGCGCTCGGGCATAGCGGATAACCTGCCCGAACGATACGGTCCGAACCATTGTACGCGATACACCATGTCTCGCACGCGCCGTCACTTGCAAACGGTACCGCTATTTCCAAACATGTTCGGCAATACGCTTGACCAGCGCGATCTTTGCCCACTGCTCGCCTTCGGTCAGCTTGTTGCCAATCTCGCAGCTGGCAAAGCCACACTGCGGAGACAGATACAGATTCTCAAGCGGCACGTACTTTGCTGCCTCATGAATACGCTCGACGATCGCGTCCTCGTCCTCGAGCTCGGCTGCCTTGGTGGTCACCAGGCCCAACACGACCTTCTTACCGGGCGCAACATACCTGAGCGGCTCAAAACCACCGGCGCGCGGAGTGTCGAACTCAAGATAGAACGCGTCAACGTCCTCATGCGCAAACAGGTACGGGGCGATGGGATCATAGCCGCCCTCAAAGGCATAAGTAGAGTGGTAGTTGCCACGGCATACATGCGTATTGATCACCAAGTCGTCAGGCTTGCCCGCGATGGCAGCATTGTTGAGCGCCACGCCCAGCTCGCTCACCTTTTGCAGGTCAACCGGGCTCATGCCGGTCTTGGACACAAAGTCAGTATCGCAATAGATGCCCCAGGTGCAGTCATCAAATTGGATGTTGCGGCAACCCGCGGCATACAGATCGGCGATCACGGTGCGGTATGCTGCGGTGATGGCATCGGCGAGCTCTTCGTCGGTCTTGTAGACGGCGCGCAGGCTCTCCTGCTGGCCATCGCAGCGGTCGAGCGTGACTTCGGAGAACGTCTGGATCGGCGCCGGAATGGTTTGCCGCGCAACCTGGCCCTCGCCCTCAAGCGCCTTAACAAACTTGAAGTGCTCGACGAACGGATGGTTCTCGCCGCTAATAGGCCCGGTCACCACGGCGGTGTCGGCGGTAGTCTCCTCATCGTGGAACATATAGCCCGTACGCGAGGTGCGGCGCTCGATGCCGTTGAGACCCCACATAAAATCGAGGTGCCAGTAGCTGCGGCGGAACTCGCCGTCGGTGATGACCTGCAGGCCGGCGGCCTTTTGCTTTGCCACCAAATCGCGAATGGCCTCGTCCTCGACTGCCTTAAGTCCCTCGGCATCAAGCGCGCCTGCCGCATAGGCAGCGCGGGCGTCCTTTACGGCCTGCGGACGAAGAAAACTGCCGACGATATCGGCGCGAAACGGCGCTTTGAGCTGGGTGGAATTGCTCATAGGAATCTCCTTTTGCATGGACTGCTTTAGCGAGAAAGAGTATGAGCGCACTCCTGGTTATCGTAAAATATGCGTTTATATATGTTTGCCATATAGTTTTCCTATATCCATTTCGACAGCTCAAGACAGCAACATCAAACGCTACCGGTTAGATATGCCTCCGGATGGCCTCGACATAAGCCTGTCCATAGCGCGTGAGCGTCGTATTCTTGCGCGTGATAATGCCAATCTCCATGTATTCATCCACATCGAGCGGAATCGAGATAATACCGGGGCCATTAAGCTCGTGGCTAATCACGCCCGAACACACCGTGTAGCCGTTGAGACCCATGGCTAGGTTGAACAACGTCGCACGGTCGCGCACGCGGATATTCTTGCGGCGCTCAAACGTCGAGGTCAGTTCCTCGGAATAGTAAAACGAGTTGTAGCTGCCCTGTTCATAGGATAGGAACGGATAGTCTTCCAAGTCCTCGAGCGTCACGCTGGCGTGGTCCGCCAGTGGATGGTCGGCGCATACAAAGACGTGCGGCGTGGCGCAGAAGAGTCCTTCGAATACGAGCTCGTTGGCCGCCAGCATGCGCTCGATAACCTCGCGGTTATGTTCGGATAAGTACAGAATGCCCAGTTCACTCTTCATGTGCGCGACATCTTCGATGATCTCGTGAGTCTGTTCCTCGCGCAGGGTAAAGTCGTAGCGCGCGGCATCGAACTCACGGATCACGTCGACAAACGCATTAACGGCAAAGGAATAATGCTGACAGCTCACACTAAAGTGCGGCACCTGCTCGGATGCACCCTTGTACTTATCCTCGAGCAGATCGGCCTGATCGAGTACCTGGCGCGCGTAGCCCAAGAATGTCTCGCCTTCCTCGGACACAATGACGCCCTTGTTGGTGCGCTCAAAGATGTGCACACCCATCTCGTTTTCGAGATCGCGAATCGACGCGGTAATCGAAGGCTGCGACACAAAGAGCCGGCGCGAGGCCTCGGTAATGCTGCCGCATTCGGCAACCTTAACAACATACCTGAGCTGCTGAAGCTTCATGACTTTCTCCCTAGACGTTCGCGACGCCATGACCCGTCGCGTCCACCTGGCGCATAAACGACGGCATCGCCCCCGTCGCGGCGCAGGCGGCAATCTCATGCAGAGCCCCGGCAACCGCATCGTCTGCCGCAGCACCGATATGCCAACGCGCGGAAGCCGTGACGGCCTCATTGGCATTGGCGACTGCAACGGAGTTGGGAACGGCATTAATCATGGGCAGATCGTTATCGGAATCGCCGAACACCGCCACCTCGTCGGGCGTTAGGCCCAAAGCACGCGCCAGCTCCAGCGTGGCACAGCCCTTGTCCCAACCAGCCGGAAGAATGTCAAACAGGCGCACTCGGTTGTTGGGAAACACAAGCGAGAGTTCCGGCACCTCGGCGGCAACGCGCTCGCGTAGCTCCGCGAGCCCTTCACGCGAACGGGCACTCCAGATATTCGCCTTGAACACCGGCGCGTCACCGACAACGGGACGGCACGGGGCCTCTTCGCCTTTGAGCCACGCGTTGCCGCCCGACTCCATAGCGCGACGCACGCGCTCGGGGTCGCTCGTCACGCAATAGGCGTCATTGTCCCAATAGTCATCGCCCAGGCTGTAGACCTTCAGATAGGTATCATCGGTCTCTTGCTCCAAGTAGTCAGCCAAGCGAATAAGGGCGGCGTTATCGGTCGCATGCGAGGCTACCACCTCGCCGTCGACAAACATGACCTGGCCGTTGCAGAACGCACCGGTCGAGAAGCACTCGGAACGATTACGAAACATCCAGCCCATCGCGGAAGGCTGACGGCCCGAAACCGGGCCAAAGTGCAGGCCCGCCGCCTGCATGGCATGAATGCCCTCGATGGCGTAGTCGCTGGCGCCGTCATGCCCGGCTGGAATCAACGTATCGTCCATATCGGTCAGCACAAGTTTGATCATAGAGTCCCCCAGTCATTTTCACCGTATCCATTGTAGCGACCTGCCAATAAGGGACAGGTTTATTTTGGCAGGTTTTATCTGGGAAAATGCGACACCCCAGTTGCCACCTACCAAAATAAACCTGTCCCTTTTTGGCAGGTGCGCTAGTATAGGGAACAACAGATTCGATGCGGGAGTGCCGGCGGTGCAAACCACAAGGCTGAGAGGGCATGGGGCCCAATCCTTTGAACCTGTCAGTTAATGCTGGCGTAGGGAGCATGCCGCCTTTACAGGGGCGCTGTCTATGCACAGCGCCCCTTTTCTATGCCAAGGAGGCATGTGCAGTGATTGATTCGAAACAGCTTAAACAAAATGTGGTCAAGGCCGTGGAGGAGATTCGCGCCACCAACCCGATGGCCGGCTCCATCACCAACACGGTGACGATCGACTTTGTCGCCAACGCGCAGCTCGCCGTAGGCGGTTCGGCCGCCATGGTCTATCTGCCCGACGAGGGCGAGGCGCTCGTTGCCGGCGGCGGCGCCATCTATCTCAACATGGGCACGCTCTTCCCCATCTACGAGCAGACGATTCCCCGTGCGGCCAAGGCGGCACACGACGCCGGCAAACCCTGGGTGCTCGATCCGGTGGGCCTGGGCATCGGTAGCCTGCGCACCCAGCTGGTAAACGAGCTCAAGCAGTACAAGCCTGCCATCGTGCGCGGCAACGCCTCCGAGATCATCGCGCTCGCCGGCCTGTGGGGTCTTGAAGGCGAGGCGGCTGACCTGAGCCGCGTGCGCGGTGTCGATACCACCGATACGGTCGACGCCGCCCGCGGCGCTGCCGTGGCACTCGCCCGCTACACCGGCGGCGCCGTAGTGGTCTCGGGCGAAGTCGACCTGATTACCGACGGCACGACCGTGGCCAAGTCCCACGGCGGCAGCCCGCTCATGTCCAAGATTACCGGCTGTGGCTGCTCGCAGGGCGGCGTCCTGGCCGTGTACGCTTGCGCCGCCGATCCGTTTACGGCAGCCATCTGCGGTACCGCTGTCTACAACGTTGCCGGCACGCGTGCCGCCGCTGTCGCTGATGCCCCGGCAAGCTTTAAGGTCGCCTTTATCGACGAACTCTACCGCGCGACCGCTCAGGATATTGCGAATAACCACCTCGAGCTCGAGGAGGCATAAGCCATGTCCGAACCCGCAACCGCTGCCGACATGAACACGCTCGTCGCCGTAGCCATCGCCCCGTGCGGCACAGGCGACGAGCTGTCCGCCGAGGTCGCCGAGGTCGTGCGCGTCATTCGCGAGAGCGGCCTTCCCAACCGCACCACCTCGATGTTCACCGAGATCGAGGGCGACTGGGACGAGGTCATGCAGGTCGTACGCGACGCAACCTTTGTGTTGGCAAGCAAGGGCATCCGCACCGAAGTCGTGCTCAAAGCCGATATTCGACCCGGTTTTACCGACACCATGACCGGCAAACTCGAGCGCATGGAAGCGCAGATCAAAAAGCAGGAGGAAGCACGATGAGCATCCGCGACAACCTTGATATCTCGGCCTATCTGGTACTCGGCCCCGAAAACACGCTGGGACGTCCCGTGGGCGATGTGGTAGCGCAGGCGCTCGATGCCGGCTTTACCTGCATCCAGGTGCGCTCCAAGGTGGCAAGTGCCCGCGAGATCATCGCGCTGACGGGCGACGCCGCGCAGGCTATCGCTCGCGCCGGCAAGACCGGCAAGGTCGCCCTGCTTATCGACGACCGTCTGGACTGCGTACTCGCCGCACGCGAACAGGGTATCTCCGTCGACGGCGTGCATGTGGGCCAGAGCGATATTCCCGTCGAGGTCTGCCGCAAGCTTCTGGGCCCCGATGCCATCGTGGGCCTCTCGGCCCGTTGCGAGGAAATGCTCGAGTACGTCAAGACCGCCGACATGAGCCTAGTCGACTACCTGGGCATCGGCCCGCTCCACGAGACCGAGACCAAGCGCGACTGTGGACGCGCGGCAGATGGCTCCATCATCACCAAGAGCTTTGAGGACCTGGCTGCGCTCCATGAGGCAAGCCCCGTTCCCATCGTGGTCGGCGGCGGCGTCAAAAAAGCCGATCTGCCGCAGCTCAAGGCCACCGGCGTCGACGGCTTCTTTGTGGTGAGCGCCGTCTGCAGCGCTGACGACCCCCACGCCGCAGCCAAGGAGCTTGTCGACACCTGGCAGCAGGCATAGGCATAGGCCGAGCAGCTGATTCGCAGCCTCATATCTTCAATAGCGGAAAGCGCATCCCAGTTTGGACCTCCATTCTGGGATGCGCTTTCCATATAGAGAGTCAGCGGGAAACTGTGTCCCAGTCTAGACGTAGATTCCGGGATGCACTTTCCGGAATCCGCCGTCTGGGAAACTGTATCCCGTTCTGGGCGCAAATTCTGGGACACGCTTTCCGAAATCCGCCCAACGGGAAACTGTGTCCCAAACTACGGCCGAAAAGTGGGGCACGCTTTCCCGAGCGGTCTCCATGGGAAACTATGCCCCATTTCGAAGGCTCATTCTGAGATGCACTTTCCGCCGAGTCAGCGACCGTGGCTCTACCCTGCCAGATACACCTCTAGTGCGGGCAACGTGGCCTCCGCATCACGACGACCGACCTGGTAGATACGTTCGAGCTCCTCTGGCTCACGACACAGCGATGGCACCTTCACCGATTCGCTCGGACGCACCACAAAAACCTCGTCGCCGGCCTCGCGACGCGTCAGGTCATCGAGCGTGGCGTTATAAACCTCGTGCCGGTGCTCAAGCGCCGCGACAAACTCTGGATAGCGGCGAAACACGCGGCGCAGCATAGGCATCAAGCTATTGGGTTGTTTCACAAAGCCCGCCGGCTGCGTCAGCACCACGATGTTACGGTCATACCCCTGCGCAAACAGCCATGCGCTGGGAATAGAATCGGCCACACCGCCATCCAGATATCGATGTCCATCAATCCAGACGGGCTTGGTCGCCACGGGAATCGCCGACGATGCCCGAATCCACTCGATATCGCGCTCGTCGCCATACGGCAGATCGTGATAGACGGCCTTGCCCGTCTCGATATCGGTACACACGCACGTAAATCGCATGGGGCAGGCGCGATACGCCTCCAAGTCGATGGGATCGCGCTCGATAGGCACCTCGTGATAGGCAAAATCGGCATTGAACATATCGCCGGTTCGCAGCCAGCTGGTCACGCTCGCATAGCGCTTGTCGGCACAATAGGCTTTGTTGTAGCGAATGGCGCGGCCGATCTGGCGCGATTTAAAGTTGTAGCCAAACGCCGCGCCCGCCGAGACACCCACCATATGATCGCAGGTCAAACCGTGCTCCATCCAAACGTCGAGCACGCCCGCCGTATACATACCGCGGTAGCCGCCTCCCTCGAGCGCAAGCCCCACCGTGCGCGTCGTATCCGGCTGTGCCATGCAACCATCTCCGTTCCCATGCTTTTGAACTCAACAAGTATATCTGTCAACGTATGCCGTCAAAAACGTGTTTATAAGCATTTATCGAACGTTTCCCAATGCATTCCCCATGCCGTACCGCAATGCCCCTAGATGGCCTTAGGCATGAACGCCCTTAAGAACGTTGCGGGATAAACATCGCCCGCACCATGCCAACGTCATCGCACGCAACGTGAGATAATTCTCAGCAGAAGTCACCGACAGCAGAGGGAGTTTGTGATGAAGGTTCTTTTGGTCAATGGCAGTCCCAAGGCAAACGGCAACACCGCCCGCGCACTCGCCGAAGTCGCCGAGCAGCTCAATGCCGAAGGCATTGATACCGAGGTGTTTCAGCTGGGCGCCAAGCCCATTCGCGATTGTATCGGTTGCGGCCAGTGCGGCAAGCTTGGCGGTCGCTGCACCTTTGACGACGACGTGGTGAACGAGCTCATCGCTGCCGCTGAGCAGGCAGACGGCTTTGTCTTTGGCTCACCCGTCTACTATGCGCACCCCAGCGGACGCATCCTTTCGGCCCTCGATCGCGCCTTCTATGCGGGCGGGCACGCCTTTGCGCACAAGCCCGGCGCCGCGGTCGCTGTCGCCCGTCGCGGTGGCACGTCGACCACCTTCGATGTGCTCAACAAGTACTTCACCATCAACCAGATGCCCGTAGTCGCCTCCACGTACTGGAACAACGTCTTTGGTCGCGTGCCCGGCGACGCCGATGGGGATGCCGAGGGCCTTGCCACCATGCGCAACATCGGCAAGAACATGGCCTGGCTCCTGCAATGTATCGAAGCAGGACAGGCCGCCGGCATCAGCGCGCCCGAAGCCGATCGCGAGCGCACCAACTTCATTCGATAAGTCCAGCGGTGGTCACCTCGATGTTCTATCAATGTCAGCGAAAAGCCAGCTGATGAGGCGAGGTGCCTTGAAAGAGGAGGGCGCTGGGCTGTTGCCCGCGCCCGACGATTGAAAGGCAGATTGCCCATCAGATGGCTTTGCAGCGTCGAGGTGACCGCCGTTCGTTAGAACGGCGGAACATGCTATGAACGTGCAAATCTTCGGCACCAAAAAGTCCTTCGATACCAAGAAGGCCCAGCGCTATTTTAAGGAGCGCCGCATTAAGGTGCAGTTTATTGACCTTAAGGAAAAGGAGATGAGCAAAGGCGAGCTCACGAGCGTGATGCAGGCGGTCGGCGGCATCGACAAGCTGCTCAACCCCAAAGCCAAGGACGAGGAGGCACTCGCACTTATCCAGCACCTCACTCCCAGCCAGCGCTTTGATAAGCTGCTCGAGAATCAGCAGGTACTGGCCGAGCCCATCGTGCGCAACGGCAAAAAGGCCACCGTCGGTTATTGCCCCGATGTATGGGGAGCCTGGGAGTAGCCTGTGTTATTTGCCGGCACGTGGGTATAAGAGCAGGCGTTTGGCATATGATTTTACTGTAAGCCATGTCTAACAAAGGAGGGCACATGCCCAACAAACCCGTGAAGATCATCATGCTTACCGGATACCTCGGTGCCGGCAAGACCACGCTGCTCAACCATATCCTCGCCAACGACGGCGGTATCCGCGCCGCCGTGATCGTCAACGATATCGGCGAGATCAACGTCGACGCCAGCCTTATCGCCGACGGTGGCCTTTCTGAGACCGACGACCTCATCCCGCTCACCAACGGCTGCATCTGCTGCACGCTTTCGGACGACCTGGCCAACCAGCTGCAGGGCATTGCCGATTCGGGCAATTTCGACTACATCATCATCGAGGCCTCCGGTATTTGCGAGCCCATCCCCATCGCCTACACCATCTCGAGCTTCTGCGACGAGGCCAAAGTGGGCGGCGAACCCAAGCTCGCGCTCGACAACATCGTTGCCGTGGTCGACTGCGCCCGCATGTACGACGAGTTCAACGGCGGTCGCGACCTGCTGGCCGAGGATATCGACGAGGACGACATCGAGAGCCTGCTCATCCAGCAGATCGAGTTTTGCTCCACGCTGATCCTCAACAAGACCGATACCGTGAGCCCTGAGCAGATCGCCGAGCTCAAGGCCATCGTGCGCAGCCTGCAGAAGGACGCCGTGATTGTCGAGGCTCAAAACGGCGAGGTCCCCATGGAGGAGCTGCTCGATACCGATCGCTTCGACTTTATGCGCGCCTACAACTCCGCCGCCTGGATCGAGGCCATGGAGCATCCCGAGGAGCACGACGACCCCGAGGTGCTCGAGTACGACATCGAGACCTTTGTGTACTCGCGCCGTAAGCCGTTTGACCTGCAGAAGTTCACCGATTTTGTTGAGCAGGAGTGGCCCGACGAGGTCATTCGCGTCAAGGGTCCGCTGTGGCAGACCGGCGATCCGGACATGTGCTACATGTTCGAGCAGGCCGGCCGCCAGATGCGCCTGATGGAGAACGGCCTGTTTGTCGACTCGGCGCCCGAGGGCGAGAAGCAGAAGATCATCGACGAGAACCCCGAGATCATGCAGATTTGGGACGACGAGACGGGCGACCGCATGACGAGCCTGTGCATCATCGGCCGTCACATGGACAAGGATGCGCTCATCGCCGCCCTTGATGCCTGCCTGACCGACTGGCACCGCGCTTAGGTTATCCAAGTGGGCGTTTTCCGCCCACGTAACCATCAAACCACCACGAAGGCGACTGCCCCTTCGTGGTGGTTTTTCGTTCTATGCCAAGGAGATTCATGTTCAATATCGTGCTGTATGCGCCCGAGATTCCGGCCAATACGGGTAATATCGGCCGTACCTGCGTGGTCACCGGCGCCCGCCTGCATCTGGTGGAGCCACTGGGCTTTTCGCTCGACGACAAAACGGTGCGTCGCGCCGGCCTGGGCTACTGGCAAAACTTGGACGTGACGACCTATGCCAGCTGGGAGGGTTTCCTTGCGCGCAATGACCTTTCCCCCGCCGACGACCGCTTGCATCTGCTGACCAAAAAGGCACGCCGAACCTATGCGCAAAGCACTTACCGTGACGGCGACTATTTGGTCTTTGGCAGCGAGAGCTCGGGCATTCCCGAAGGGCTGCTCGCCGCGGCGCCCGAGCGCTGCGAGCGCATCCCGATGCTGCGCGATTGCGATTCGCTTGGCAACGCCGAGGCATGGGAAGCCCACGAGGAATCACTCGGACATACCGAGGACGGCCATGAGGCCATCCTTCGGCAGGATATCTGCGGCAACTTCGTCAATCCGGACGACTACCGCATCAGCGCACTCAACCTCTCCAACAGCGCCGCCATCGTCCTCTACGAAGCCCTGCGCCAGACAGGCTTTGCCGGCATGTAAAAACCTGCCATTAGGGGACGGGGCAGAAATGGTAGACTTTCAAACTCTCTAGTCCTTGACAAAATGGTTTTGACATCAAATGCGGCAAAGGGACAGTCCCTTTGCCGCATTTGGCTGCTAGCAATTCACGTCAGAATTCAACTTCAAATACAAATGACTGCCGAAGTTCCCGCTTAGCTTGGCTTGTCAGGCTCGAATTCGCCCTTATGTTCAGCTTGCTGCATGCCTCATCGATAGCCATAGCAAGCGATACGGACATGGTCATGGTCGTCTCGCTTTTCAATTCAACCCGATAGCTCTTCGCCTTGTTTTTATCCTCTCCACCGCATCTCGTTTCGATTAACAAGAGAATGTCAGAGTCATGGGCATACCAATGGAGTTCAGGGCGCTGTGGAACCATGTCTCCCTCAAATTCCTGTGTAAACAGGATTTTCTTCTCATTTCTCGTTAAATCGCTCAAAGAGCCGTTGATTCGAGCCGAGCCCTTCTTTCCCGCTTTGGCATTTCCCTTAACCTGGTGGCCTCTCCGAGTTTCCTCGTACTCCGTCACCTCCAACTTGCAGCGCTTCGCGCCAAGCATGAACGCAATCCGTCTCAACTCGGCCATCTTGTCTTGTTGCATGGTTGCGAAATAAGAGTCAAGATCAACAAAGCGAGACCGATCAAAAGCATCTATGTAATATGTGGAATAAAGAGATGGTTTAGGGTAGAAAGACAATTCGCTATCCCCGATTGCCTCGCGGTACAGATTGAAAATCTGCGTACCCTTAACGGTATCCAGCCAACCAATGGCATCCCTACAGGCGTCGATGCCCCGACGCTCATTTCCGTCAACAATTCGAATCATATTCGGCAAATAAAATGAAGGACTCTGATAGGTCTCCTTGGTTACCGGCCTGTATCTATTAAGCTGCTGCTGGTATGCCCAATCGTTGATGGCGTCACCGATATCCGCAGCAGCACCTGCCGCACCATCGGCCGCATCAGCAATAGCCGCCAAGGCGTCATCGACCATCGGAGTTGCAGCACACATTACACCATCGGCAACTTTCTGTACGGTTGCAACCGCGCCCGCCATCGCGCTTCCGGCGCCATCAACCAACCCGGCAGCGGCCTTACGGATATCAAAGCTCTGCTTATGTCGCGACAGCTCCTCCCTTTCGACAACAGCTAGATCGTCTTTATCCTCCATAGTGACCTCCTATTTCCGATAGTCGAAATCAACCGTATATTCATCGCCAAATGCCGAGTTGAACATCGCACGGATATTTGCTTCGGCGTTCACTCGAGCCTCTTCGAGCAGCTTGCCATCCTTGATGGCCTCGCTTTCACTCCGCTCCTTGCACTGCGCTTCAAACGCCGTGACATCTTTGACCTCAATGGGGTTGAGGATGTTGTTGCGTTCCTCGAGAGCACCCGACTTATTCATATCCGGCGTGTTCGAGATTACATAAGGCTCATCCATCGTAATGGTCAGCTTTTTCTTGTTTGTATGTATCTCTGCCGTCTCGAGATTCACACCCGCCTTAATGGTTCCCACATAGCGGTACCAAAAGCTGTTTTCCGTAAACGGGATATCAAACCAATCGAAGAACCTCTTGGTATCCGTCACCTTATCGACAATCGCATAGTTCTGCGATGCAGAAACCATCTCGTTCTGGGAAGCGATGCGTTCAAACACGACCGACGGGGAAAGCGTATTGGGGGTCGTTTCTTTCGCGCCCGCAGCTTTGCCGTTACTAAAGATGGTAATGAAAAGTACAGCCACAATCACTCCGCCAAGCGCCAGGCCCGCAAAGAATACCTTGGGCTTTGTCAGGATTCTCCCGAGTTTCGCTTTCAGCGCCCCCATGCCTTCCTCCATCTCATCCATCCCCTATTCCTTTCAAAATCCCTGTTATTTAAGAAACTGCCGTGGGTTATACCTCATGCCTTAATTGTCGTTTTCAGCATGTCTTTAGACGAGGGCAGTTGTTTGCAATCCGAAATAATACACATTCGTTCGCAGCACTTGTTGCTCAATATTTGGCATAAAACGGGCAGGTCAACCATTCATTGCCGATTAACCCGCCCCTTCCGTGCAGAACTTATTTATTTACATCGTAGCTGGAAACAGATGCGACAACGCGCGCAGCGTCAACATCGGACATTGCCTCGAACTTGACTTTCTCACCCGGCGCCCACGAAGAAGTGTCCGCATAGGTCTCCTCCGCTTTGATGTCATCTGCATCATAGAGAGCAAGTGTCAGGCTGACGTTAGAGAACGATATACCAGAGGTGTTCTCAACTACCGCCGTATACGTATACAGACCGTAACCGTCATCCGATTTTTCGAAATTTGCTCCCTGAATCAAACTGTTGATGGCATCCTCATAGCAGGTCTTCTCTGTTACGGACTTTCCATTCTTAATTAAGTCGTTGAAATCATCCTTATATTTTTCCCCTACTTCCAGCCCGTAATTATCAACAAGCTTCTTGAGTTGCGCAGACCGCTTATCGTAGACTTTATTCCACTCTTCGTAATAATCCGCAGACGATTGCGAGTAGTCCTCGGTCACCTTAAGCTGGTCATCAAGCAGATTCAGATATGTGATTACGTCTTGTTGCATCTTGGAATCCTTAAACCTAGCGTTCTTGAGTTCCTTGTCGTTCTTGATTTCGGCCTCAATAGCTTCCTGGATGTTCTCGGTTGAATGAGGATCATCATCGTTTGCATTAGATTCAATGACGTCGAACCTTCTCTCGAACCCGGCGGCGATAACATTCATCGCCTTATCGTCGACATATTTCGACTTTGCAGCGTTTGCATCATTCTGTGAACAGGCCGAAATGAACCCCAGAGAACAGGTGAGCAGAACAAGCAAACCCATCATGGGCATCTTTTTAGTAATATTTCGTTTCATGACTATTTCCCTTCGATTGACGTTACAGCTCATAACCCCTCGTCAAAAAGCAGACGAATTGGCAACACGGTGGCACTATTTGGTTCCAGGGCGTGAACTGGATAAACATCGAGGGAAGGAGTGGCTCTGTGCAATAAACTCCCCTCTTCAAAATGTCTAGTTAAAGAGGACGGACAGACGGCGAACGGTCATATCAGTTCGTGTCCGCCCGTCTCCAACGATCGAACGTCGATACGCTGACGTTCAGGGGCGTTGCGGCCTCTCGCCTCGTAACTTCATCCCCTTCGAATGATTTGATGACATCGTTATAGCCATCCGGGCGTTCGAGCGCCGGCCTCCCAAATCTCACGCCACGCAGGCGCGCCGACGCGATACCCTCCGCCTGGCGCTGCTTGATGTTCTCGCGCTCCAGCTGCGCCACGTAGCTCAAGATCTGAAGGACCAGATCCGCCATGAACGTTCCCGTGATGCCATCGGGTTGCTCGCGCGTATCGAGTAACGGCATAACAAGCACCACGATGGCAGCACGCCTATCCACCGTGATGCGTCGCCATTCATCGAGGACTTCACGATAATCGCGACCTAAACGGTCGATACTTTTGATCACGAGAACGTCACCCTCGCGCAACCTGCGAAGAAGACGCTGGTACTGGGGACGTCTAAAGTTCTTACCGCTTGCCTTGTCAGCGTAAATCTGACCCTGTTGAACGGGAAACCTTCCCAGTGCGTCTAACTGGCGGTCCAAGTTCTGGTCCGCGGAAGAGACACGCACATACCCAAAGATTCGATTGTCCATAATTGCCCCTATCGGCCGCCTCTTGGCAGCATCGGCTCAAGCGAGAACCCACTCACTATAGGGCGTGCAAATTTCGCGAATGGGCTGAGGTCATTTTGGCCCTCGGACACAAGCTGTTCAAGTGCTACGTCGACAACATGCTAGCTTTTAACGGTAATTAACTGCTTTTAACTAGAATTGGCTAGAAAAGAAAAGCGTGATGCTGACAGGCTTTGCCGGCATGTGACAAAGGGACTGTCCCTTTGTCACATTCGGTTATAGGTAGCGACCGGTGATGCTCGCGGAGCAGGCCACGATGTCCCCCGGCGTACCGGCGCAGACGACTTGCCCGCCCGCATCGCCACCGCCCGGCCCCATGTCGATCACATAATCGGCATTGCGGATAAGGTCGAGATCGTGCTCGATCACGATAACCGTGGCGCCCTTGGCGACGAGGCCGTCAAACACGTTCAGCAGCACCTGAACATCGAGCGGATGCAGGCCGATCGTGGGCTCGTCGAATACGAATACGGCATCATCCTGCACACGGCCCATCTCGCTCGCAAGCTTTAAACGCTGCGCCTCGCCGCCCGAAAGCGCCGGCGTGGGCTCACCGAGTGTAAGATAGCCCAAGCCCAGGTCGTGCAAGGTCAGCAAGCGCGCCTGAACCTTCTTGAGCCCCACCGTGGCGTCGAGAGCCTCGTCCACGCTCATGTCCATGAGCTGCGGCAACGTAAGCTTGCTCCCGTCCTTGCCCTCGCGATGGATATGCGAAGCCGTGTCTGCATAACGCGAGCCTCGACATGCTGGGCAGATGATCTCGACGTCGGGCAAAAATTGCACGTCGAGCGATATCGAGCCCGTGCCATCGCATGTAGGGCAGCGCAAGGCGCCAGTGTTGTAGCTAAAGGCACCCGCCTTGTAGCCGGCTGCCTTGGCCTCGGGCGTACGGGCGAAAGCGCGGCGCAGCTCATCATGGATGTCGGCATAGGTCGCTACCGTCGAGCGCACGTTGGCGCCGATAGGTGTAGCGTCAATCAGGTTTGCGCGTGCGATACCCTCGGCGTCGACCCAGCGCACATGGCTTGGCAGGCGCTCGCCAGCTGCCTGGGCCTTAAGCGCCGGGATGAGTGTCTCGAGCACCAACGTCGTCTTACCCGAACCCGAAACGCCCGTCACCGCAACGAGACGGCCGCGCGGGATATCGACTTCGAGCGGCTTGACGGTATGGATGGCATCGGTTGCCATGCGGATGTGGCCCTGGTCGAACATTTCGTCGTCAGTCACCTGCGAGCGCATACGCTTGGACTCTGCGCGCAAAAACGGGGCGATGCGGCTGCCCTGTGATTGTTCGACCTCGTCCACCGTGCCAGCGGCAATCACATTGCCGCCGCCAGCTCCGGCAACGGGGCCCATCTCGACCAGATAGTCGGCTTCCGCCAGTACGCGCGTATCGTGGTCGACAACAACCACGGTGTTGCCGTCATCCACCAGATCGCGCATCACGCCTACCAGACCATCAACATTGGCAGGATGCAAGCCAATCGAAGGCTCGTCCAACACATAGAGCACGCCCGTCGATCGGTTGCGCACCACGCGGGCGAGCTGCACGCGCTGACGCTCGCCCGTGGAGAGCGTGGCACCGGCGCGTTCGAGCGAAAGGTAGTCGAGACCCAGATCGACCAGGCGACGGGCCGCGCTCAAAAACGAATCGCAGATATCCATCGCCATGGGCCGCATCTCGGGCGGCAAGGATGCGGGCACCCCGTGCACCCACTCAACCGCATCACCAAGCGTCATGGCCGCGGCCTGCGCCAGATTGATACCGCGCACCTGGGGCTGGCGCGCAGCCTCGGAGAGGCGCGTGCCGCCACAGTCACGACATGGCCCCTCGCGCAAAAAGCGCGCCACGCGTTTTAAGCCCTTGTCGTCCTTAACCTTGGCGAGCGCATTCTCGACGGTATAGACGGCGTTGTAATAGGTAAAGTCGAGCGGCGTGGCGCCCTCGCCGTTTTTGGGAGCGTAGAGAATGTGCTTCTTAACCGCCGGACCGTGGAACACAATGTCGCGCTCTTGAGGCGTGAGCTGGTTAAACGGCACGTCGGTACGCACACCCATCTCGCCTGCCACTTGCTTCATCAGATCCCACATGAGCGTGCCCCAGGGAAGCACCGCGCCTTCGTTGATGGTCTTGGACTCGTCGGGCACCAGGCTCGCCTCGTCCACCTCGCGCATGACACCGGTGCCGCCGCAGGTGGGACACGCGCCGCTGCTGTTAAAGGCAAGGTCCTCGGCACCCGGCGCGCAGAACTCACGGCCGCACTCGGGACACGTGAGCGACAGGCCCGCGGCCACGTTAAGGCTCGGCTCCACGCGCGCCCCGCAGTGCGGGCACACGTGATGGGCGCAACGGCTAAAGAGCAGACGCAGGCTATTGTTGAGCTCGGTCATGGTACCAAAGGTCGAGCGCACACCCGGCACGCTGGGGCGCTGATGCAATGCGAGCGCCGCCGGTACGTGCAGTACCTCGTCCACCTGGGCATGTTCGGCCTGCGTCAGACGACGGCGGGTATAGGTGCTAAGCGCCTCCAGGTAGCGACGCGAGCCCTCGGCGTAAAGAACGCCCAGTGCCAGCGAACTCTTGCCCGAACCCGATACGCCAGCAATACCCACGAGCTTTCCCAGCGGAATATCGATATCGATGTCCTTGAGGTTGTGCACACGCGCGCCACGTACCTCTATAGCCTGCGGGCTCATCTTCTGTTCCGTCACCTTTATCACCCTACTCATGCCATAAAACGCGGTCGCGGATGTACTCGCCCAGCATGGGCACGGTAAACCGGACGAGGCCGTATCCGGCAGCCTCGATGACGCGCTCGCGAATCAGGCTTGCGCGATATTTACTCGCCCAGCTTTGGGTGCGGTCGCAGCGCTCAATGATGTCAGCCATGCGCGTCGGCTTGCCCCCATCAGCCGCCATGGCCTCGATAAAGAGGCGCTGCGGACTGCGCAACCCGTAATACAAAGGGGCGTCCACTGCTTCATAGAACTCGGAGATGGCATCGGCGTAGCCAGCCTCGACATCGCACACTTCAATGACCCGCGAGTCACGCCGGACAGCAGACCTCCACATGTAATATCCCACCAGCTGAACCATATAGGGATACCCCATGCTCTTGCGCGCCGCAAGGTCCGCCGTCTCCGCATCAACGCAAAGACCAGTGCCTTTGACCGTCTGGATATATGAATCGCGCACTTTGGGCAAAGAAATCGCCCCCAGCGTACGCTGCTGGGCGCGGCGCAAAAACGTTACGCTCGGCTCTTCGAGCAAGTCATCAACCATGCTGGGCAAGCCGGCAAAAACCAGCGCAAGACCGCGCTGGTCGCTATCGGGCAAGCCCGTAGCATCCTGGTCTCCGAGCACCTGCTGATAGAGAACGGCCAGCGCCGCCAGCTCCTCGATAGATGCCGATTGGGCCTCGTCAATCGCAAACAGTAAGCCCTTTCCCGGCCCGAGTTTCTTGAGGCGTTCGTTGACTAACCCGCGCAACGTCTCGCCTTTTGCCCGCGCCGCCTCGACCGACATTCGGCCAAACGACGGACCAAACTCCATTGACGTCACAACGGGTTTATTCGAGCGAAGCGCGTCGGCCAAGCGGTCGCATAGGCCAAGCGAGGCGGAATCGGAGACAACCGCCCATCCGCGCTCGCTAGCTAAACGCTGCAGCTCCCGCAAGAGAACTGTTTTGCCACAGCCGCGGTTTCCCGTAATGAGCATGAGCCTGCCCGGCGCTCCGGCGCCGTTATCGAGCCCTTCCTCGAAATCTTCGATGACCGACTCGCGGCCGATGAGTATCGGAGGCCGCTTGCCAGCCGTGGGCTTAAAGGGATTTGGATTCATGTCGGCCTCCTCGGATTGGCAAACCCTGGTAACAGTTATACCAACTTATACCGAGTTATACCAACAGGATGCGACAAAGAGACTGACCCTCCATCACCTATGGCGGAAAAACTCGACGTCCGCCGCTCGCCAGGGGCGGAAGGCGGCGGGATCGACCTTTACGTGGGCTGCCTCGGGGACGTCGTACCACTTGACCGTGTAGCCAGCGCCGTGAGAGCAAAAGACCGAGTCGGGCGTGTTGGGTAGATCGGCCTCGGGCTCATAGGCGACAGTCTCGATGACGCGCTCGGCATCATGGCATGCCGCATAGCCGGCAAACTCCAGGTACAGATGCCCGCGACCGCTCGTGTAAGCGGCCACCTCCAGCGCATAATCCTGCACCTCGGATGCCGGCACGCGACCCACAAGCTTTGCCCGTCCGCCCGCCATCGTCGGCGGCTCGTAGTCGGCTCCCATACGCGTGGCGTCTGACAACGCCCTGCCCACACACTCCCCCGGCACCTCGAGCTCAAAGCGATACCACGGCTCCAACAGCACCGCCGCGCCGGCCTCACGCGCCTGCATGAGCCCCTGGCGAATCGCGCGGTACGTGGCCTGGCGAAAGTCGCCGCCCTCGGTGTGTTTGGCATGCGCACGGCCACCTGTGAGCGTAATGCGCACATCGGTGATGGGCGAGCCGGTCAGCACGCCCAGGTGATCGCGCTCCATGGCGTTTGTAAGCGCCAGGCGTTGCCAGTTAAGATCGAGCTCGTCGGTCGAAGTCACGGTGCCAAACTGCACGCCCGAACCCGCTGGCAACGGCTCCAGGCTCAGATGCACCTCGGCATAGTGGCGCAGCGGCTCAAAGTGGCCCACGCCCTCGAACGGCTGCGAAATGGTCTCCTTATAGAGAACGCCGCCGGGCTCAAACGAAATCGAAAGGCCAAAGCGATCGGCCAACACCCGCTGCACGACCTCGAGTTGCACGGCGCCCATCAGCTGCAGGTGAATCTGATCCAGATGAGTATTCCAGCTTACGCCGAGCATGGGGTCTTCGTCCGCCAACTCAGTCAGCGCTTTAAACACCGCATGGACATCGTGTTCACCCGGAAGCACCGTATAGGTGAGGACCGGAGCGATGACGGGCGCATCACACACGGGCTCCGCACCCAAGGCGTCCCCTGGGCGAACGTGCGCAAGACCCGTCACGGCACAAATACCGCCAGCAGCAACTTCTTGGGCAAGCTCATACTTTTCGCCGTTATAGATGCGCACCTGATCGACCTTCTGCTCCCATGCCTCGGCACCGGAACGTCCGCTGATCATCTGTTTTGCACACAGCGTGCCGCCGGTCACTTTAACCCATGCCAAGCGCTCGCCGCGATCCCCGCGGCTGACACGATAGACGCGCGCGGCAAACTCCGGAAGCCATATCTGTTCGCGCATCAGCACGCATATACCATCCAGCAGCTCGCTCACGCCCTGGTCCTTGAGCGCCGAGCCGGCAAAGCAGGGAAAGAGCTTGCGCTCGGCAACCATGCGCGACAGCGTTGCGACGGAAAGCTCGCCTGCCCCAAGAAACTCCTCGAGCGCCGCCTCGTCCAACGCAGCAGCGTCCTCCTGAACGGCGCCGCCCTCCAGCAGTTCGTTGGCATCCAGGCAGCCTTCGGAAAGACGCCGCCCAAGTTGTGCCAGCAAAACATCGCGGCCGGGATTCTCCAAATCGATTTTGTTGATATAGATGAACGTAGGAATGTCATAGCGTGCAAGCAGGCGCCACAGGGTTTCGGTGTGCCCCTGCACGCCGTCGTTGGCGCCCACAACTAAAATCGCGTAGTCGAGTGCGCGCAGCGTGCGCTCCGCCTCGGCAGAAAAATCGACATGCCCCGGTGCATCCACGAGCATGACGCGGGTATCACCGTGGTCGAGCACGGCCTGCGACGAGAAAATCGTAATGCCGCGCTCGCGCTCGATCGCGTTAGTGTCCAGATGCGAATCGCCATCGTCCACGCGGCCGCGCTTACGAATGCGACCCGCATCGAACAGCATGGCCTCGGCCAGCGTGGTCTTGCCAGCATCGACATGCGCCAAGATTCCAACGACCGCTTGCTTCGACATGACTCTCCTCTTATTGCAAGCCCGTCGCACGCGGCAACGGGCGCTCTCGTTCCACACTGGATGATACAATTTACAGGCCGGCGGGCGAAGCGGGCCCTATCCCCCGACCGAGCTCATCGCCCCGCGTTGCCGCGCGGCGATTTTCGTAGGTTCGCGCCTTGCGAAAGCCGGCACCTCCCCTTTTTGCCTACCCGGGCTCATCCGGGGCGGTAACAACGCTAACCCCACAACAGCGAGGAGTCACCATGAAGACATTGCTCAACGAGTTCAAGGAATTCATCAATCGCGGCAACGTGATGGACATGGCCGTCGGCGTGATTATCGGCGGCGCATTCACCGCCATCGTGACCTCACTTACCGATAACATCATCAACCCGCTTATCTCCGTGATTGCCGGCGGTAGCGCTACCGAGATCTCGGGGCTGGTGGTGCCGGGCACTAATATCGACTTTGGCGCCTTTATCGGCTCGTGCATCAATTTTTTGATTGTGGCGGCAATCGTCTTTGCCATCGTCAAGGCATTTAACAAGGCGCAGGAAATCGGCGACAGGCTCGCCGGTGCCACCGCCGAGGAAGCCGCACCGGCGCCCGTCTGTCCGTATTGCCTGGAAGAGGTGCACGAAGGCGCGACCAAGTGTTGCCACTGCGGAAGCGAGCTGCCCCGAGCGTAGGTGCCTTAGAGCCGACAGCGAGCGACATCTACCACCTTGCAAAACGGCGCAGCGATCAAAATGGCCCCATCCGGGGCCATTTTTGCTTACATGGAGCGTAGATACGCGCCCCCGCTCTTATGCCTCGCGCAGCCAGTCAAACGCAACACGCGGCGTGCCGTCCGACACATACACGACGCCGGCACGCTCAAACCCCGCTTTAATACTTGCGCCCTGCATGGGCAGGTTGTCCCGATGCGTATCGATACGCAGGTGGTCGGCACGCTCTTTGGCAAAGGCGAACATCGCAGCCGCGATACCGTGCACGGTGCCGTCGGACGCCACACGGTGCAGCACGGCGTACGGAGTGTCGCTACGCCATTGCCCGTCCTCAATTACGTCATAGCACTCATCCGGGCCCGATAAAAAGGCAAACGTCGCCACCACGCGGCCGTCGACTTCGCACACATAGCTACCGCCGGCGGCGATATCGGCAGCCAGCTGCTCGGCAGAAGGCGTGCCCTCGGGCCACTGCGTGGCGTTGCCATGCGCGCGCATAAAGGCACGGGCCGCGTCATAGATAGCCATGACGGCGGGAATGTCGGTATCGAGGGTTTTTCTGATCATCACGCGGCGACCTCACGTTTATTGGTATCACTTTGATTGAGCAATGATACCAGCGTTTGAAGAGGGGCGAGAAGCAGATGGGAAGCAAAAAGCGAGCCGCCTGGTCAAAGGCCAAAAGCGAGTTTTTGGGCGCTGCCACCGGTGGTGCTATGAGCGACCTGTTTGCGCGCGAGGACGAGCGCCGCGACGCCCTGAACGCCGAGCGCGATGAAGCCTGGCGCTACAAGTCGTGCGAGCGCAAAAACCGTTACGGCACACGCGCCGAGGCCGAGGCCGTTATGGCCGACTGCGAAAGCCGCGTGCGGCGTGGTTTGGCCTGCTACAAATGCGAATACTGCGGCGGCTGGCACCTGACGTCGCACCCTTGGAAATAGGCCCCGCATCGGCACGGCACTGACGGAGCGCCAACCATCGCACGCAAGCTACGGGCGCGGCGGCACCAAAACATCGTAACGAACGGCCTTGCCCGCAAGTTGATAGCTCGGCTTAACGCCGGCAAGCAGCGGCCCCTTCACCGGCCGCTTGATAACGACCTTGCGCGGGCGCACCGCAAGCGCAGCTTCGACCAGCGTCTCCTCATCGGCACACGGCTGTTCCAGATGATGCAAGAGTTGGAACTTCTTTTTAACCGCCGCGCTCTTTGTGCGCTCGGGAAACATGGGGTCCAGATACACCACGTCGGGAGCGGTGAGCTCGCCCTGCCCGATCAACTCAGTTATATGGTGAAGGCCGGCAATGCTGTCCTCGCCCGCATGTAAGCGCATGCGGGCCACGGCAGTCGCAAGCGCCGGATTATCTGCCGCGCGATCCAAGGCATCCTTGAGGAGCGCCGCGATAACGCAATCCTGCTCATACAGATCGACGGTAAAGCCCGCAGCCGCCAGCAGCAGCGAATCCTCGCCAAAGCCTGCCGTGGCATCAATCGCCCATGGGCACTCGACGCCTTTTGCGCGCGCAGCCTTTACCAACAGCTCTTGCTGCAGACGACCCTGTTTGAGCCGTGGCAGCATGCGGACAAAATCGGCACGCAACTCCATCGTGCCGTCGGTGAGCGTGAGGCCCGCGGACTTCCCGATCAGCTCAAGCCCCGCGGCCCGAGCAACAGAAAAGGGATCGACGACGCCCATGGGTACTCCTTAACAAGCAAAATGAATACGTGAGCGCCGTTTATGCCAGCACCCAACCGTCCGCTATTGTCCCACATGCGACATGGCCCACAGCATCCCAATGCAAAGCACCGCCATCAATCCCGTGCACACGGCAGCGATCACAGAATCGCCCATGCGCCTTCCCAACGACCGCGGCTCATGCACTCGCCCTGCTCCGTACATCATGGCTCCTCCTTAAGAACAGCTCCTTGTTACGGTCTCATCATCGCAGCGCCGCACATGAGCTGCCATCGATTTGGCTTACGTCCAGCTTTCCTTTTTGAAAGGTCGGATTGGGCTGCGCGGGCTCAAAGCGCTTTCAGGCGCACGCATCGCTGCGTTGAACTACAATGTGCTTCACCATATGTGCAACACATGGGCTACGCCAGATCGGCGTACTCGTATCGAAAGGACCAGCCATGAGCTCCGCTCGCAAGACTCTCAAAATCCTTGCCCTCATCTACTTTGTTTTGGGCATCGCCAGCCTCGTCATCGCCGGCATCGGTATCGCCAGGGGCAGCCTCGATTCCACGTACGGGTCGAACGCCATGCTCGCCGCGGTCGTGCTTGTCGTCAAGGGCATTGTCGATCTTTCCGCAGGTGTTGCGGGCATCAAGGGCGCCAACAAGCCCTCGCAGGTGGATAGCGCGTTTAAGCTCGGCATCGTTGCCGCAATCGCCACGATTGTGCAGGCCGTGCTCACGCTTCCCGCACTCGGCGGCAGCGCCGTCAATATCGGTGCCTTTGTCATTGTGGTCTACGACCTGTTCTTTGTTCAGCAGGCGCACGCCGTTAAGGCCGAGAACAAGGACCGCCTGTAGGCACTCGCTTCTCATAACCCCTGCAGCCAAGCAACTAACATGGGCCGATCGCGCAGTAACGCGGTCGGCCCTTTACATTTGCCCAGATAAAACCTGCCAAAATAAACCTGTCCCTTTTTGGCAGGTTGGTTAGCTGTGGCGGTACTCGGCAATGATGAAGTCGATGTCGGTTTTAAGGGTGTCCAGGTTTGCCAGGCGCTCTTTGTCGGTAGGGCGTGTGCGGTAGTAGTACGGCGTCATCTGGAACACCGCCTCGATGTCGGCCTGGGTCTGGAGCGTAATATTCGCGGACACCCGCTGCGTGCCGACCAGTTTAAGCTCCATCGTCTTCGGAAGCTTTTCGTCGTTGAGGTACGGCGTGTCGTAGAGCACCTCCTTGAGCCCAAAGAGATGACGGGCACCCGGCACCACGGTGTAGAGCGAACCCTCCGGCGCCAACACGCGGGCAAACTCGCGCTCGTTAAAGGGAGCAAAGAGCTCGGTCACCATATCGAAGGCGCCATCGGCCACTGGGATGTCTTTCATGTTGGCCACAAAATAGGTCGCATCGCCGCGCTTGGCGGCCAGGCGTACCATTTCTTTGCCCAGGTCAAAGCCATAAGCGTCCACGCCCGGCACCGCGCCCATGGCGCTGGTGTAGTAACCCTCACCGCAGCAAATATCGAGCAGCGTCATGGGACCGCCTATAGACGCAGCACGCCCAGAAACCCGTTTGCGCACCAGCTCGACCATTGCATCGCGCAGCGGCGCATAGTAGCCACGGTTCAAAAAGTCACGACGGCTGCGTGCCTGCGACTTGGGATCGCCCATGGAGTCGCCGCTCTTGGACGAACGTAGCAGATATAGATAACCCTCGCGCGCACGGTCAAACCGGTGTCCGCCCGCGCATGCAGCACCGCGCTCGTCGTCCACCAACGGCTCATGGCAAACGGGACACAACAACATGGCAACTCCTTAGCGCGAACAACACAACGTACACCATTGTCGCACGCCTTCCCCACCTAGTCATTGGGGACGTTCTTGAATGACTAGTCGTTTAAGAACGCCCCCAATGACTAGGTGATTAGGAGTATCATCGTCTGCGCAAATAAGCACGAAATAGCACGTTAGAAATTGAGAGCGTATGGCTGATACCGCATCTAAGCACATCGACATGACCACCGGCTCGCTGTGGCGCAATATCCCCCTGTTCGCCTTGCCCGTGGCCGCCACGAGCATCTTGGAGCAGCTGTCAAACCTCATCGCCACGGTCATTATCGGTAACTTCTCGGGCGACCAGGGAACCCTCGCCATGGCGGCAGTCGGCTCCAATGTTCCGCTTACCAGCCTTATGCTCAACCTGTTTATTGGCATGTCGCTTGGCTCCAACGTGGTCATCGCCAACGCTATCGGCCGCAACGATCAGAATATGGTCAAACGCGCCGTCCATACCTCGATTTTAATGGCGCTCGTGGGCTTTGTCGTCATCGCTCTGGGCGAGATCTTTGCCGAGCCCATGCTCGCCGCGCTCAACGTTCCCGCCGAAACCATGCCGCTCGCTTCGCTCTATCTACGCGTCTTTTTGCTCAGCATGCCCTCAATCTTGCTCTACAACTTTGAGGCCGCGATCTTCCGCTCCGTCGGCATCACCCGCATGCCGCTGCAAGCGCTTGCCGTGTCCACCGTCCTCAACATTGGCCTGGACCTCATCTTTGTCCCCGTGCTCCACTGGGGCGTCGCGGGTGTCGCCATCGCCACCGTCATCGCCTACACCGTCAGCGCCGCTACACTCTTTATCCGCCTGCTCAAGACCGACTCCGTCGTCCGCGTCACCCCGCGCGACCTTGCTATCGACCCCGTCGCCCTCAAGCGCATCGTCAAGATCGGCCTGCCCGCCGGCATCCAAAGCGCCGTCTTTGCCGTCGCCAACATCATCATCCAGTCCGCCATCAACAGCCTGGGCACCGAGGTCATGGCGGCCTCGAGCGCCGCCATGAGCCTGGAGTACGTGTGCTACAACCTGCTCAACAGCTTTAGCCAGGCTTGCACCACCTTTGTGGGGCAAAACCACGGTGCCCGCCAGATCGACCGCTGCACCAAGACCCTTAAGGTCTGCCTGGTCGAAGGCGGTATCGTCGCGCTCACCACGATTATTGTTATTGTCGGCCTGGGGCGCGAGATCTTGTCGTTGTTCAACAGCGATCCCAACATCGTCTCAATCGGCTATATCCGCGTGTGCTCGATCTTCCCTGCGTACGCCTTTAGCATGTTCTACGAAAACATGTCCGGCTACCTGCGCGGCTTTGGTATCTCGCTCATACCCGCCCTTATCACCATGATCTGCGTCTGCGGCATCCGCTTCTATTGGGTATTCTGCGTGTTCCCGCACTTCCGCACCTTTGCGAACATCATGATGGTCTACCCCATCAGCCTGGGCACCACGGCGTTCTTTATGGTCGTGGCGGTACTACTCTGCCACCCGACACGCACCTATCGCGCCACCCAAGCCAAAGCGACAGCCTGCTAAACACCGCACTCAACGCCACGCCAGTCATTAATTGACAATATGCGAGCTCATATAGTCGATAAAGCGCCTCGTGGCGATAGGCATGGTGTCCCAGCTGCGCCAGGCCGCCACTACGTCGCGCGAGGGGGCGTGCACGATGGGACGTACGCGAATATCGGCCTGCATGCCCTCAACGGTACGGTGATACAGCATGCTCACGCCCAGGCCCTCCTCCACCATCGCCATAATGGTGTAGTCGTCGGTGACCTCGCTCGTCACGTGCGGCGACAGGCCATGCGCCGCAAATGCATCGAGCGCGCCTCGTAGACCCCGCTCTTCATGCAGCCGCGGCATAAAGGCAACCGGTGCGCCTTTACAATAGATGCCAACATAGCATTTGCCATAAAGGAGCTCCATGGACACCGCAACTCGCGACCGCAACATAGCAACTTGGTTGGGCGATGCGCCGCAGCCGGTACGTGACACTACGAACCAGCTGCTCGAGCGCATCGCCCTTTTGCGTGCCGAGCAGACCATCTACCCGGCACAAGACGACATCCTCAATGCCCTCGCCTACACGCCGGCCGACCAGGTCAAAGTTGTCATCTTGGGCCAAGATCCTTATCACGGGCCCAACCAGGCCATGGGGTTATCGTTCTCGGTCCCCGCGACGCAAACCAAGTTGCCGCCAAGCCTGCGCAATATCTATAAGGAACTCAAAGCCGATCTGAGTTGTCCCATTCCCGCCACGGGAGATCTGACGCCATGGGCACAACAGGGCGTCCTGCTCCTCAACACTACGCTCACCGTGCGCGAGCATGCCGCGAACTCACACGCCAAGCTGGGCTGGAGTACGCTCACCGACTACGTTATCGAACGCTGCTGCCAGCTACCCCAACCGGTAGTCTTTTTGGCATGGGGCCGCTTTGCCCAGCATATGGTTGAGGGCAAGCTCGCCGCAATCGACGCGGGCAAAACAACCGGCAAGTTCTGCCTTGCCTCCACGCACCCCTCGCCGCTTTCGGCCAACCGTGCCACGGCAGAACTCCCCGCTTTTATGGGGTCGCGACCCTTCTCGGCAGCCAATCGGCTACTCGAACAGCACGGCTCGACCCCCGTCAACTGGACTTGTCTCGGCTAAAAATCGATACATCAAAAATGCGCCCGACGGCTTTCCATCGGGCGCGTTTCCTATTCGGGCCAAATAAATTGTGTGCGGCCGGCCTCGCCACCATCAATGAGCAGGCTCTGCCCGGTCATAAACCGGTTGGTCACGCCCACAAAGTAGATCCATTCGGCGATCTCTTGGGCGGTTGCCCAGCGTTTAAGCGGTGTAAGCTCCATAATCTGGTTCCACAGGTGTTCGTCTTCCATCACGCAACGGTTGAGCGGCGTGATAACGCCACCCGGGTCCACACTGTTGGCGATGGCCTGCGGTGCCAGGCGGTTTGCAAGGTTCTTGGTGTAGGCGATAACGCCGCCCTTGCTGGCAGCATAGGTGGGAAACTCCGATCCCGTATGCCCGCTCGCCGACCCCACATTGACCACGGATTTGATAGCGGGCGCCGGCTTGGCAGCAAGCCCCTCCCCCACAAAGGCGTAGCGCTCGGTCACGTTGATGGTGCCACACAGGTTGGCGGCGATGTCGTCAGCCGAATCCTGCGTACCCGCAACGTTCACGATTACCTGGGGTTCAAGATCGCCTGGAAACGAGTCAGGCTCGCGTACATCAACAATCAGATGGCGATAGCGCTCGTGTTCGATCACCGCCGGCAGCAGATCAAAGCCCACGACCTCGTGGCCCTCGTCCAAAAAGCGCCGCACGCACGCGGCTCCGATACCGCCCGAAGCGCCCGTAATCAAAACCCGCATACTTGCTCCTTAGGCGGTTGCGTGGCGCTCAAGGTACTCGGCGCCCACATTCTCACGCTCCCAGCCGCGCACGACCTTGTAGCCCACGGGGCTCAGGAAGACCTCGCACAGCAGCTCGGCGACAGCGCCGGTCAGCGAGCACATAAGGACCTGCACCCAGGTCCAACCAAAGAACGTGTGACTCACTACAATGGCAAAGACCAGGTTGTCGATAAACTGGCCAACACCCGTGGACACATAGGAGCGGAAGGCGAAGCTCGCAAAGTTATTCTTTTTGAGCATACGGCCGAGCGACTGGTTGAGCGTGGAGTTAACCACGGCAGAAGCGAGCATTGCCAGCGAAGAGCCCAGCACCACGTACCAGGTGCCGCCGATGGTGGCGTTAAGGGCGGTGTTGACCTCGATCATGCCCGTATCGTAGTAGGCGCCCCACATACCGGGTGTGAGCGAGCACGCCCAAAAGCACAGGCTCACGGCAAGGTTGACCGCCAGTGCGAGGATAGAGATTTTGATGGATGCCTTGGCGCCAAAGCGCTTGCAGATCATGTCCTGGCACAAAAACGAGACCCAGCTCACCACAAAGCCGCAATCGAGTGCCAGATACGGCAGGCTGATGAGCTCTTTGTTGGCCAGCAGGTTCATCATGATGACGCTCACGAAAAACAGCGAAACCGTTGCCGCGGGAATGCTCCGCAACAGGACCTTGTAGTCCTCCATGACCTTCTTGATCATTGTGTACTCCTTTGGTTTTAGGTTTAACGAGCAGGATATCGGACCCGAACTGCTCGGACGCCCCGGTCTTGAGGCGACGGTGGGCATGATAGCCGCTCATGCGGCATCAGGCAAGCAGGCAGCGCGGCAGCCCCGCAGGGCCACCGCGCCGATGCGTTAAAAGACTACGTTGCCAAACTCCGACAGGATAAGGTCGGGGTTGTGGTCGGTTGCCCAATCCACGTTCCACGGGCTCGTAAACAGCAACAGCTTGCCACCGCGCATGTCCTCGACGCGCAACGTGTCGCGCGTGAGCGAAAGGCCCGGGATATCGATGGTGTCGGGGTCGTTCTGGATCCAGCGAATGTCCGTATAGGGCAGCGGCTGGCGACGAACCTCAACACGGTACTCGGCCTTGAGGCGGCGCTCGAGTACCTCAAACTGTAGCACGCCGACCACGCCCACGATGACGCTCTCCATGCCGGCACCAAGCTCGCGGAAGATCTGGATGGCGCCCTCCTGGGCAAGCTCCTCCATGCCCTTGACGAACTGCTTGCGCTTGAGCGTGTCGACCTGCGTAATGCGAGCGAACATCTCGGGGGCAAACGTCGGAATCTGCGGATACTGCACATGGCGCTTGCCGGAGCACACGGTGTCGCCGACGCTAAAGATACCCGGGTCGAACAGGCCCACGATATCGCCCGCGTACGCCTCGTCCACGATGGCGCGGTCGTCGGCCATCATCGACGTGCCCGTGGCAAGCTTAAGCTTGCGGTTGCCCTGCACGTGGAAGGCATCCATGCCGCGCTCGAACTTACCCGAGCAAATGCGCACAAAGGCGATGCGGTCGCGGTGGTTCTTGTCCATGTTGGCCTGGATCTTAAACACAAAGCCGCTGAAGTCGTCGCGGCAGGGGTCGACCGGTTCACTCGTAAGCGTATCGGTATAGGCACGCGGCGTCGGGGCCAGACGCAGGAACTCCTTAAGGAAGGGTTCCACGCCAAAGTTGGTAAGCGCCGAGCCAAAGAACGCCGGGCTCAGCTTGCCGCAGGCCACGGCATCCAAGTCGAGCTCGTCGCCGGCGCCATCGAGCAGCTCGATGTCGTCCATCAGGTTCTTATGGTTCTCCTCGCCGATGAGCTCATCCATAGAAGAATCGCCCAGCTCGGCCTCGACCTCGGCGACCTTCTTGGTGGCGTTGGCGTGACCGTCGCCCTCAAAGGCAATGACGCGACGGGCCTGACGATCGAACACGCCGCGGAAATTGCGGCCGCTGCCAATCGGCCAGTTCATGGGATACGTATTGATGCCCAGGACATTCTCGATCTCTTCCATGAGCTCAAACGGATCGCGAGCCTCGTGGTCGAGCTTGTTCACAAAGGTGAAGATGGGAATGTGGCGCAGCGTACAGACCTTAAAGAGCTTCTTGGTCTGGGCCTCGACGCCCTTGGCGCCGTCGATGACCATGACTGCGGCGTCAGCGGCCATAAGGGTACGGTAGGTATCCTCCGAAAAGTCCTGGTGACCGGGGGTATCGAGGATGTTGACGCAGGCGCCGTTGTAAGTGAACTGCAGCACCGAGGAGGTGACGGAAATGCCGCGCTCCTTCTCGATGTCCATCCAGTCCGAGACGGCATGCTTGGCCGAGCTCTTGCCCTTGACCGAGCCGGCGGTCTGGATGCTGCCGGTATAGAGCAGCAGCTTCTCGGTAAGCGTGGTCTTACCGGCATCCGGGTGGCTGATGATCGCGAATGTGCGGCGCGACGAGATTTCATCCGACAGGCTTGCCATGCGGATCCTTTCTTGCATTGAGTGCATTACGTCGTTGTAGCCGTACTATTGTAGCCGCGAAATTCCGCTCTAGGGCGCCTATCAGGACAAATTCATCAGTTGGGGCCTGTGTAGCAGTCGATGACGGCACTCCGCAGCAGTTTGTCTCGATCAGTAACATCTAGACGGTTTTTGAACCTCTACCTGTTACAGATTTAGACAAACAGGTGGGCGTCCCAGAAAGATCTCGATCTGTAACATCTAGCAGCCAAAAACTTCTCCAGTTGTTACAGATTGAGACAACCAGGTGGGGCCCACCAGCAAAATCTCAATCTGTAACAGGTAGCCGTCCAAATCGGTTCCAGATGTTACAGATTGAGATGAATGAACGAGCGGACAATCCTTATTTGCCTCTTGCATAACTGTGCATAGTGTATATATACTGTGCTTACCGGTTATATACACGTGTAGCCCAACAGCTAAGGAGCCGCTGTGGACATCATCCTATCCAATTCGAGCGACAAGCCCATCTACGAGCAGATAACCTCGCAAGTCAAAGCTCAGATCTTATCGGGCACGCTCGCTGCGGGAGCCAAACTCCCCAGCATCCGTGCACTCGCGAGCGACCTGGGTGTGAGCGTCATCACCACCAAGCGCGCCTACGCCGACCTAGAGCAACTCGGGTTTATCTGCACCGTGCAGGGCAAGGGCTGTTTTGTCGCCGAGGGCAACCAGGAGCTCTTGCGCGAAAACCAGCTATGCCATATCGAAGACCTGCTTGCGAAAGCGGCGAGCCAAGCCGAAGCCTTGGGCGTCACGCGCGACAAACTGCACGAAATGCTCGACCTGGTAGCCCCCGAAACCATGCAGTAGCCATCTGCAAGAAAGGCTATACCATGCAAAACTTGCTTGAACTCAAAGGCATCTCACGCGCTGTAAGCGACCGCTTTTCACTACGCGATGTCACGCTCGCCGTGGAGCCCGGCCAGATTGTTGGCTTTGTGGGCGCAAACGGCGCCGGCAAGACAACGACCATTCGCGCCGCGCTCGGGCTTATAAAGCTCGATGCCGGCGAGGTACACCTGTTTGGGCAGTGCTGTGGCGCCGACGTACCCGGTGAAGTGCAGCGCTGCTTGCACGCCCGTATCGGCCTCGTGCTGGACACATGCCCCTTCCCTTCCACACTCAAGGTGACCGAAGTTGAGGCACTCGTAAGCCCGGCGTACCCCACCTGGAGCCACGACACCTTCGCCAGCCTCATCGACCGATTTGGCTTGGATCCCAAGGCGAAGGTCAAGGACCTCTCCCGCGGCATGGGCATGAAGCTGCAGCTTGCCTGTGCGCTCAGCCACAAGGCCAAGCTGCTCGTTTTGGACGAAGCCACCGCGGGTCTTGATCCCATGGCACGCGAGGAGCTGCTTGATGAGCTGCTTGCCTTTGTCGCCGACGGCCAGCGCAGCGTGCTGCTCTCGAGCCACATTACCTCCGACCTCGATCGCGCTGCCGACCGCATCATCTGCATCGATAACGGCTCGATTGTGTTTGACCTGCCGCGCGAGGACATTACCGACCGCGCCGGCATCGCCCACTGTACCCAAGCGCAGGCCGCCAAGCTTATGGCTTGCGTCGAAGGCGCCCGTGCCGCCCACCACGCTTATAGCGTGGACGTGCTCGTGCCCAACCGTCGCGAAACGCTCGAGGCCTTCCCCGAGATTCCCTGCGATCGGGCAACCATTGACGATTATCTACGCCTCACGCTGAAAGGGGCTTCGAAATGAAACGCGCCTTTATGTCCGAGCTCGCCATCGTTCGCACGCTTGTCCCAAGCATAGCGGGCGTCGGCCTGTTCATATTCGTTGTGCTGACCCTCGCCAACACGTCAGGTGGCGACTCCGGCATGAGTGCCGGCGCCTGCGCGCTCAGCGCCATGTCGCCTATCATGGTCATGAGCTCGCTGGCAGGCTTCGACAATCAAAACGGATGGGAGCGTTATCGGGCAACGCTGCCCCTCACGCGCAAAGACATTATTTGTGCCCGCTACCTGAGCATCGTTGTCTTCTCGGCCGTCATGACGTGCGCCGCCACGCTTTTGAGCATCGCCTCCATCCCGCTCTTCAACAGCGCGGGCATTCCTTCGACGGGACAGACGGTCTTTGAAATCGCAATCGCCTCGGCAGCATCGATGCTCATCTCCCTCATGATGGTGTTTTTGGCGCAGCCGCTGTTCTTTCGATTTGGACACATGGAGGCGCTGCGCCTATCCGTTGGCCTGTTTGCCCTGCTCGGATGCCTTGCCATGGCCACGCTAAGCTCCTCCAACCCCATCAGCAACTGGCTTATGTCGATTGCCGGGGCGAATCCCGATCCCGCCGTTCTTGGCTGTCTGTGTGCAGGAACTGCCGTACTGGCGCTCGCACTATGTGTAATCAGCTGCGCTGTCAGCACCAAGGTTTATCGAGTACGCGATCTGTAATCGACGGCTAAAAAAGCTTAGGTGGTACCCCGCTTATTTTTTCAATGAGACGAGGCGGCATAGCGTCACCACCGCCCTTCACAGCAGGCCGTCTAGTTCTTGGCAACCAAAAAGACACCGTCAGCATATCGAAGGTGAATACTTTTCCGAGAAGTGAACGAGTAAAAACAGTGCCCTGTAGCATCGACATTTTTAAGGACTCAATTCCTTCGGTTTTTGTCTAAGAATCCTGTAGTTTTGTTCGAAAAAAGTGTGCATGTTCCAGGGGTCCAGATTTACTCGTTCACTTCGCGGAAAACCATTCACCTTCGATTCGAGCCTTAACCAAATGCCCTCTCGAACTATGGCCCCTGTCTCACCACAGCGATATCAAAGCTTCATGGCGGGACGGTATCATCGGACGAGCGCCGTAAATCTGGCGCGGTCGTTCTTTGGGGAGGCATTTCACCCGTGTCGTGGGTCGCAGCAGCATTTGTGTCGGCTTTCTTTGCCGGCGTCACATCAGTCCTGGCCAAATGCGGCATCAAGCAGACCGACTCCGATGTCGCGACGGCCATTCGCACCTGCGTGGTGCTCGTTTTCGCCTGGGCAATGGCGGGCATTTCTGGATCCATTGGAACCATCGGCAGCATCGAACCCAGATCTTGGCTCTTTCTCGTCCTCTCGGGACTCGCTACCGGTGCTTCGTGGATCTGTTACTTTAAGGCGTTGGGCATCGGAAACGTCAATAAGGTCGTACCGGTCGACAAGATGAGTACCGTACTCGCTGCACTGATCGCCATCGTGCTTTTTGGCGAGACGAGCAACCTTGCGGTTAAGCTCGTGGGAACCGCTGTCATCACCCTCGGTACGTTTTTAATGATCGAGAAGAAGCAGTTTGCCGGATCCGAGCGGCAGCAAGACCGGACCTGGCTCGCTTACGCCCTCGGCGCCGCCGTGTTCGCGGCGCTCACGTCCATCCTTGCCAAGGTTGGCATCGAAGGCGTCGAGTCCAACCTGGCCACGGCAATCCGTACCTGTGTGGTACTGGTTATGGCATGGGCAATCGTGGCAGCTAAAGGCAAGATGGACCAAGCCGTGCACGTAGACCGCTACGAACTCGTATTTCTCGCGGCATCGGGCATTGCGACTGGCGCATCGTGGCTGCTGTGCTACTACGCCATCGCCACAGGCCAGGTGAGCGTCGTGGTGCAGATCGACAAACTATCGATTGTCGTATCGGTACTATTTGCGCGCCTGGCATTCAACGAAAAACTCTCACGGCGCAGCGCCATCGGTCTCGCCTTCATCGTCCTAGGCACCTCCGCGCTCGCGATTTGGAAATAGCGCCGATGCCAAGCGAGATCTAGACGCTCGCAAATCCGTGACAAACGGCATATCCCGGCACGCCCGTGACGTTTTACAATATAAACGTCACGGGCCTCGGCTCAGTCTCGATCATCCAAGGGGATGTCTTTTTGGTCATTGTTCTTTAGGGAACGGTCAATCGCATAGAACCACGAAAACGGCCGTCCAACGGCCGTGGTTTGTTGCGCCGTTCCGCCTCCGTCATCTGCCATTTTTGCACCTGATAGGAAAGAACAATGCAAACCCAGGAATCTCAATCCTTCCCAAAAGCAACTAGCTTCGGCGCGACACTCGTACGCTCTAAGATTATGGGCCCCAATCCCCTCAAGCTCTGCGAAGAGCTGCTTCGCGATGTGCATATCCCCTGCGGCGTCCGCGTCTGCGACCTTGGATCGGGCACCGGTATCTCCAGCGCCCTACTCGCCCGCGAATACGGGTTTGACACCTACGCTGTCGATCTGTGGAGCGACCCCGTCGAAAACCGTGCGTTCTTCGATTCGCTCGGTATCTCGCGCGACACGATTCACCCTGTTAAGGCAGACGCCTCGCAGGGGCTGCCGTTTGAGCACGACTATTTTGATGCGGTCGTAAGTATCGACTCGTACAACTACTACGGCCGTGACCCACACTATCTGGGTGAGCGCCTACTCCCCTACGTAAAGCAAGGCGGGATGCTCTACTTAAGCATCCCCGGCATGGTTCGCGACTGCCACGACAACCTGCCCCCGTTTGCCTGCTCAAATCCTGGACACCCGAGCAGCTCGACTATATGCACGACATAGCCTGGTGGCGCGCCATGATCGAGCCGACCCCCGGCGTCGAGATTGTCTCGATGCAGCCTATGCTCTGCACGGACGAAGCATGGAAAGACTGGCTCGCCTGCGACAACGAGTACGCAGCAGGCGACCGCGCTGCCGTTGAAGCCGGTGCGCTCGAATGCCTCAACACCATCGCCATTGTGCTGAGGAAGCTCTAAACATTAGCCGCGCGAGGCCGTAAACAAATGGCCTCGCGCGGCTTCTTCAAAACGAGTTCTGGACAAACGCAAAGCGCAATATGCTACTTGCGCAGCGGCTTGGGCAGCGGAATGCCGGCGGCGATGGCTGCGGCGATGATCATGCAGACGATGCCCTTGAGCGGGAAGCACATGAGCAGCAGGCCCACAACCATGACAGGCTGGCGCATGACGGCGCCCATCGTCGATGCCGTGCAGACGGCGACGCAAAAGACCGGATCGGCGCCGGTGAGGATGGCAAGACCATAGCCCAGGCTTACGCCCGAGAAGATAACCGGGAAGAAGTGACCGCCACGCCAGCCCATATTGATGAGGGCGGGGGTCAGCATAGCCTTGACAAGACCGGTCGCGATAAGCACGCCGGCGGGAATGGTCAGATAGGTTTCCATGAGCACATCGGCCTGGGTCTCGCCGGCAAACATGGTGTAGGGCAGGAGCGTGCCACAGATGGCGAGCGCCAGACCGGCCATCATGGCCTTGACGACAGGACGCCCCCCTATTGCATGGGACAGCGCCTCGCTCGCGTGCTCGGAGACAAAGTACAGCCAACCGCAAACGGTGCCGAGCAACGCCAGCGGAATGAGCCAGGCAAGCTCCAGGTTGCCCACCTCGGCGGACTCGAACCTGGGCATGCCCATGCCGCCGCCCACGAGCTGGCCAAGCAACAGGTAAGTGCCCAGACCGCCGGCAATCGCAATGCCATAGACCACGGTCTTTTGCGCCTTGGGCAGCTTGATGGTGATCTCGTCGGACGCGGACTCATCGTCGGCATCTTCGCCCTGGCCGTCGGCGCTACCGGCGAGCGGCGCCACAAAGCCAAACACAGGCGCGGTAAAGAGCGCCGTCAGGGCAGCCTGGGTACCCAGCAGCGTGAGCTCCCTAAACTCGGCGCCAAAGCGACGCATGCGGTCGCCGACCCAGCTGCACAGGCCCGCGATAACGCCGGTCAGGCCGGCCTCCGGTCCAATACTTCCGCCAAACAGCAGCGGCAGCAATGCCGCAAGCGAAAGCTTGCCCAGATTGTCGTACGGGTAGCGCCCATCTTGCTTGACCTTAGCCATCACCTGATTGAGGTTATCGGTCTTGGTGTCTGTCATCTTTTCGTACAGACCGATTAACAGGCCGCCCAGCAGGCAGACAAAAAACGGGTACGGCAGAAAGCCAAACGGGCCGCTGGCGAGCTCGGGCGAAGCGACGCCCAGTGCGTGCGGAATCTCGGTCCATAGATAGTCGATGCCGTGCTCCATCACAAAAAAGAACAGCCAGACCGCGGCACCTGCGAACGCACCGGTCACGGCAACGCTAACTAAAAACAGCGCGCGGTTTGTAGGTTTAGCGAGCTTATCCATCGGGTCCTCCCGCGGTCAAAGTCGACATAGATACGTTTTATTGTAGAGCGAGTGTGGCCCAGACGAGCCAACCGTCTGCGCTGCAAACGGAGCCACCGGGGACCACAGCGGGACAGGCTCAAGGCTTATCCGTTGATAATTGATGCGATTTCGTACAGATCCTCGGCAAAGTAAATGCCTTGCTGGCGCCGTGGGCTTGATAAACCCTTATCAATCATGTGTACGAGCAGCGCCTTGAGGTCGTTGTAGTAACCGTCCAGGTTATACAGGATGCACGGAGCACTCAGGTGCCCCAACGACACCGCGGACATAACCTCGGCAATCTCCTCGAGAGTGCCCGTCCCACCGGGAAAGGCAATGAACGCATCGCCGAGCTCGATCATCTTTGCCTTACGCTCCGCCATATCGCTCGTCACGATGAGGTCGTCGATACCGTCATGCTGAAACTCGGCCTCGATAAAAAAGCTCGGCTCCACACCCGTCACGTGCCCGCCGGCATTAAGCACGCTATCGGCGAGCGCGCCCATCAGGCCCGATTTGGATCCGCCGTACACGAGCGCGTGCCCGTTGGCGCCAATCCAGTTGCCCAGCTCCTGCACCGCAGGCAGAAACGCCGGGTCATTGCCGATACTGGCACCCAGATACACGGTGATATTCAAATTCAGTCCCCCTTATCGTGACGCGCGGCGCCCGTTTTAGCGCTGGCGCCGGCGATATTCGCGCACGCGGCGCGACAGATCGGCGAGCTCGTCACGATCAAGCTCTTCCAAATGCTCAAGATCATCCATAAAGCGCGCCATAGTGTCCTTTTGATGCATCTTGATGAGCATATTGCAGTAGCTCACCGCCACGCCCGTGAGCATGGCAATGTAAAAAATGCTGATAACGCTCAGGACGACCGTGATGACACGGGCGACCGGCGTTTCGGCCGGAATGTCGCCAAAGCCGATCGTCGATACGGTCTCAAAGCTAAACCAAAGGCCATCGCCAAACGTAAGAGTTGTTGGCTCAGAGAGCCAAACAGCCATTGAACACAGAAGATAAAAGACGAGAAAAAGGCCCGTGATGCGCACGAAACCGGCTTGACGCAACACATCGGCCAGCGTCCTCAGCTTTTTCATCGAGACCCCCTTTTTCAGGACAAGCAATCGCTTTTGGTCGGTATTGTCCCACGCCTCCCCCGCAAACGAAACCAGCCATCGAGAATGCCCCTAGACGACGAGTTGTGAGGGACAATCCTTCCACAACAAAAAAGTGCGTTTCAATCTGCGACAAATAGGATGTTCCCGTCGGCCTCGCAGCCTGAACTAGTATCTTGATATAGACATACCACCCACCGCCGTGCACGCAACACGCGGAAAGAAAGGAAACCCACGATGTTTAGACCTCTTCGTAGAAAGAAGCGTGCTATCACCGATCAAGAGGCACGAGAGCTGCTCGTTAATTGCAAACGCGGCATTTTTGCCGTCAACGGAGACGACGGCTATCCTTACGCCATTCCCGTTAACTACTACTTTGACCCCGAGCACGACAAAATTTACTTTCATGGAGCCAAGGCGGGGCATAAGGTCGATGCACTCAAACGCAGCGACAAAGTCTGCTTTACCGTCTATGGCAACGATTGGTACAAAGACGACGACTGGGCACCCTATGTTCAGAGCACTGTGGTTTTTGGCCGTTGCCGCCTCGTGAACGATGACCCGGCGTTTGTCGAAGACAAAGTCCGACAGTTTGCCCTCAAGTACTATCCTTCTGCCGAAGAGGTCGAAGAGGAGATCAAGCAAAGTATCAGGGGCGTCCAACTGTATGAAATTACGGTTGAACACCTTTGCGGCAAGCAAATTCAAGAAAAGTAGCAAACGTGGAAAACGTGCTCGCAACCCTCTGCGCCCTATGCGCCCACGCACGTTGACGACACGGGCGCAAGCCGCAGTACCCGAATCGTGCGACCCCTATACCCCAAAAACGTAACGGTCTAGGCGGTCGCACGCTTCCCTTACGCGCGAAAGCGGCAGCGCCAGATTCACGCGAATGTGACAGGGGCCATGGAACGGACGTCCATCCTGATACCCCACGCCCACGCGTGCCCCCTCGTCGAGCAACCACTGAATATCACGGCCATGCTCGCGGCACCACTCGGTGCAGTCCAGAAACACCATGTACGTGCCCTGCGGACGCGAGTAGGACACGCCCTCAAAATGCTCGTCCACGTAATCGCAGAAGTACTCGATATTGTCGGCAAGCACCTGGTTGAGTTCGTCCACCCACTCGTAGCCCTGCGGTTGGTAGGCACCGATAAGCGCATGCATCGAAAGGACATTCATCTCGTTGTAATGGGTCTTGTTAGACACAGCGCACATGCGGTCGCGCAGCGTCTCGTTGTAGACAATGTGGTAGCTGCCGACCAGACCCGCCAGGTTAAACGTCTTGCTCGGCGCATAGAGGGCAACCGTGCGCATGCGGGCATCCTCGCTCACCGACTGCGTCGGGATGTGCTTGTGTCCCGGCAGAATGATATCGGACCAAATCTCGTCCGAGATCACCACGCAATCGTGCTCGCGATAAATGTCCATGGCGCGCTCGATCTCGTCGCGCTCCCATACGCGGCCGCAGGGATTGTGCGGTGAGCAGAACACTGCGGCATGGATGTGATTTTGGGCGAGTTTGCGCTCCATGTCCTCAAAGTCCATGCGCCACACGCTCTGGTCGTCGAGCTGAAGCGGGCTGTGGACAATGCGATAGCCCGCGGCCTCGATGGACTTGGTGAAGCCGATGTAGGTGGGGCTGTGGACCAACACCGCATCGCCCGGCTGGACATACGCGCGCAGCGTCGACACGACACCGCCCAGCACGCCGTTTTCGTAGCCGATATGCTCAGGCGCCAGGCCCTCGACGCCATTACGGCGGCTCTGCCATTCGATGATGCGGTCGAAGTACTCGGAACGCGGATTGAAGTAACCAAACATGGGGTGCTGGGCGCGCTGAATGATGTGCTCCTGGACTGTAGGCACCGTGGCGAAGTTCATGTCCGCCACCCACATGGGAATGCGGTCGAAGCCCTCGTCGGGTGCGTTCGGAGCCATACCGGGGATCTCACCCCAAGAGTCAACGGCGATGGAGTCCATGCCGTGGCGGTCGATGATTGAAGTGAAGTCGTATTTCATGCTGAGCCCCCGTGCAGAGCGGAATGATTCGGTAGGCGTTATTGTCCACCAGCGTAGGCGATTTTGGCATGGGGTTTGGCGCTTAATTTGACGGGTGCGGACGAATGGCTGGCTAGTCTCGCGCGTCGTTGATGGCGGTTACCGTCAACCTGGCCCCGTCAACCGTAAACGATATGTCGAGTCCGGCGTAAGCCAAGTGGTAAACGCGGTTTGGCTCGTGCTTGCTGCCCGCGCGGCGCGGATCTTGGCGAAGAACCTCGACCAGACCGGGGAGCTTTGCGGGCGGGACCATGTCTTGAAGCGCTTGCGGGAACTCAACATCGAGCTCTTGCCACGGAGCATCCTCAATCCAGCCGCCGGTCGCATCCGGGTGGCAGTCCGCAAACGGGATGTAGGGCTTAATGTCGTAGATGGGCGTGCCGTCACGCAGGTCGGCCCCCAGTACATGGATGATGGGGCCGTCGTCGGTGCGCTCAACGCGGCTGAGCTTGACGCAGGTAAGACCGATGGGATTGGGGCGAAACGGACTCCGCGTGGCAAACACGCCCACGCGTTCGGCTCCGCCCAGACGCGGCGGGCGCACAGTCTTCGACCACTTGACGTTGGTGCCGGACCTGTCCTGCGTCTTGGCATCGGCAGCTATATCCTTAGCCGTGCCGCCGGGCGTTCCGTTTTCGAAGCGCCACAGCAGCCATAGGTGAGAGAAGGAGTCCAGACCCTCAACTGCTGCGTTGGAGGCAAATTCCGGCTCAAAGACGATGCGTCCCTGCAGGTGGGGCGCCAAAAAGCTGTTGCGCGGAATGCCGAACTTCTGCGGCAGGTCGGTATGTATGTGTGCGATAGGTTCCATGCCGGTCATTGTACGGCATGGAGGTGTGGGGTGCAGCGCGCAATTCTTCGCCGCGGTCTCCCGTCGTGCAACCAACGGTTGCTTGGAAGGGAGCCGGCCGCCGCGTATGCTTAAGCCATCAACCAGCAGAAAGGAGTCGCTATGGCCTTTGCAGAAAAGCTCATTGCCATTCGCCGCGCCCATCACCTTACCCAAGAGCAGCTCGCCGCCAAGCTCTTCGTCACACGCCAAGCCGTCAGCCGTTGGGAACGCGGCGAAGTCACCCCGGGCATCGACATGATGAAGCTCATTGCCGCCGTAACCGGAGAACCGCTGTCCCACCTGCTCGAAATGCCCGAGCACTATTGCCAGAGCTGCGGCATGATACTCACACCCGACGACTGCGGCACCGATGCTGTGGGCGCCACGACCGACCATTACTGCAAGTGGTGCTACGACCACGGCCAGTACACCTACGACACCACCATGGAGGCGATGATCGAGGATTGTGCCCCGCGGCTGGCGCAAAACACCGGCATGTCGCTCGACGAAGCCGTCTCGCTCATGGGCGCCGTCCTGCCGCAACTGGAACGCTGGCGCTCCGTGCAGGAAAACGAGGAGCGCTACGGTGCCGAGGCGCGGGCGCGCTATGGCGACGAGGCGATCGACGCAGCAAACGAAGCACTGCTGGACATGGACCCCGAGACATGGAACGACATGAAGGAACTTGAACGCGCTATTCTGGGCCAGCTTTCGATTGCCATGGGCGACGGCGATGCGGATGGAAGCGAGGCCCGCAAACTTGTCGCGATGCACCGTCGATGGATTGGCCTTAACTGGGGGCACAAGCCCCAAGACGAAGCATACCTGGGCCTCGCCCACGGCTATCTTGCTGACCAGCGCTTTATCGACTACTACGACAAGCCCTGCGGCACCGGAGCCACGGCGTTTCTGGTACAGGCCATCGAGTCGTCGTCAGCTCATGCATAGACCGCGGCGGCTTTGGGTATTTCAATCAAAACCTCAACCGATTGGAGACCTATGGCTACTAATCATGAGCTCACGCTGTACGTTATGACCGGCTGCCCGTATTGCATGAAGGTCAAGCGTTTCCTTGCCGATAACGGTGTGACCATCCCCGAGCGCAACATCTCGACCGACCCCGATGCCGAGCAGACGCTCATCGCCGTCGGCGGAAAACGCCAGGTTCCCTGTCTGTTCATCGACGGCAAACCACTCTACGAATCGAGCGACATCATCGCATGGGTACAGGAGAACCTGCTCTAGCGTGCGAGTACTCATTGGGGACGTTCTTAAATGACTAGCCGTTAAAGAACGTCCCCAATGACTAGCTAACCGTAGGTACTCATTGGGGACGCACTTAAATGAGTGGGTAGGGCTTCGGTTTCTCATATTTATAGAACATATGTTTGCTCTCTGTGTTATACTCATCTCAAGGCATGAGACTGGTCGAGAGCTCCTGCGGAGGTCCCCAATGACACGCTGGAGCGAGCTCGGTAAGTAAGATCGGTGGTTACCGCACTCGCCCATCTCAGACAGGCTGCGCTCCTGTTCGCCGTCGCCATCAAAGAACGGCACTCACAATCAGACTGTTTCTTTTCCGTGAGTCACACAGGAGCGCATCGCTATGGCAAAAAAGATACCAACCCTTTCACCCGACATTATTTCAAACACCTGCTCGGATATCAGCAGGATTGTCGAGGCCAAACACCTCGGTCAGAAAGGCACCGACCATGAGGCCTCTTCGGAAGGGGCTCTGCTCATCGGGCGCCGTCTCGAGCAAGAGATTGCCGGATACCCCATTTCCAATCTAAATGGCCTACTCTCGCCCATCGCTTGCCACCTCAAGCAGCACTTTAGCCCAAGCCTGGGCCCGACCTATCTCAAGCGTTGCATAAAGCTCGCACGAACTGTTCCGGAAGACATGAGTTTTCGACCGGAGCTTGATCTAGAACACTATCAGTCGCTCGCTCGCATCGCCGACAAAGATCTGCGCTTGGATCTGATGAACGTTGCCGCTGATAACCGTTGGAGCGCATCGCGCATCGATCGTCATGCCCGCTATCGAAGTCCGCAGGACGTTTTGGATGCTTGGGAGCGCCGTGCGCTTGAATCAAATCAAGAAGTACGGCGCTTCGCCCGCGCCTACACAGATGCCTGTGGAATCATTTCACTCGATGAACTTATTGAGCTCTACAACTCCTGTGCCCCCAATCCAGTCTCGAGATTTGAGATA
>NZ_JBNPLM010000018.1:0-45764 GCF_050313495.1 Collinsella sp. SGI.178
TGAAACTATTTGGCAAATCAGGAACGAATCGGGGCAAATCGACAATCCCTGCGTCATATCCAGAGATGGAAAACTCTATCTCATAGCGCCTGAGCTCGATGACGCTGTCGATGAAGCCCCTTATTACTACGATGACTACGGATACTCCTATCGAAAATATGAACGACGCAGCGAATACACCGGTGAGATGCGCGCGCTGCGCGAACGGCGCGTTGGCATCAGAGTGGCAGCCATCTTCGCCGGTCACGAACGTCTCCCAATCAAAAGGCTCAGTTATGACGAAGTCATCTGCGGGCATATAAAGTGCAGTCGATCTGTCGAACGACTCAAGCAGTACGTCCTGAGAGACCCTGAGATTAAGGCATCCGATCTCCATGCAAGAGAAGATGAGTTCGATTTCATCATGACAAAGCTTTTGCGTTCCGTTGGACTCAACGGTATGCCGACAGCACAGCAAATTACCGAAGACGCAGCTTTCTTATTGATTGTCGTACGGCCCGAGTTTTACGAACGCAAGAAAACAGCCGAAGTCTCCAAGCTCCTCTCGATAATCTATGAAAACGCTCCCCTCTGGGAGTTCAACGGACGTTCACATACCGAACTAAAAAGCGAAGGAGTAGTGGAGCCTCCGATGTCGGCTTTACATCGAAAAGTCCAATCAAAACAAGTCGCTTAAGCCTATTAACTGCTTGCATTTTTGTTTACAAAACTGTATACAAAAAGAGAGGCCCTTATGGAGCTCATCGCAATCCACCCCCACGCCCTCAAACACGGGCTGACGGAGACGGATATCACCTGCGCCTGGAACTCCGCTTTTGCATGGTTCAGGCGTGATCTTGAAAACGGAGGTATCGATTACGTTCTCGTTGGACTTGATGGAAGAAGCCGTCTCATGGAGCTCATCGCTCGATATTGCTCCAATCGAGATGGCTATATCATTTACCACGCCCTTGTCCCTCCTACGCGCAAGGTGCTCAGGGAAATCGGGATCGATCGATAGGAGGCGCTATGGACGCTAAGCAACTCGAAAAGATGATCGGATTTGCCCCCGGAGAGTTGGAGAAAGCCGCGGAGGCATACGAAAAAGATGAGTGGCCGAAGGGTCGCACCATCAAGCTGGGAAGGCCGTCGATCTCTGATGAGCCAAGCGTTGTTTTATCGGCACGTGTGGGTGAATCGGTTCTTGAAGCGTTTGACGAGAAGGCAAAGCGCCATGGGCAAACACGCACAGAGCGACTCAGAGAACTCATTACCCTTGACGCAATGATTGCCTAGTCCCCCACCGAATCCAAACATGTACGCCAGCATCCAAAGTCGACATTTTTCGATATCTTTGGATGCTGACGTACAGCTTTTGCAACATCGTCATTGGGGACGTTCTTAAATGACTAGCCGTTAAAGAACGTCCCCAATGACTAGCTAACCGTGGAAGCGGGCTATGGGCGCAAGTGGCTGCTCGCGAAAGACGCGATCGACGGCGGCGCGGTATTCGTCGACCTTTTTAGTCTTGCGTACGAGCTTGTGAACGGTAGCAGGATCGGCGAAGGCGCATTTAGCGTAGAACCACCACTCCTTCATGCGAAAGACCGCGTTGCCGCCAATCTCTTCTGCATATGCCGCAAACAGCGTGTCGTGGAAGCGCTGCAGTTCGGCTGCCGTGGCAGCAGGGCCACCCTTGACCATGCGAGCCAGCGCGGGGTTCGCAAGCAAGCCACGCCCCAGCATCACATGGCGTGTACCGGGATAGGCCTCCACCAGCGCATCCATGTCCTCAAGATCAAAAATATCGCCGTTGTATGCCACCGGAAACGGTGCCCGCTCCAACGTCTCGCCATAAAACCCTTTGCGCGGCGAGCCCGTATAGCGATCCTTCTGTACGCGCGGATGCACGATCAGTTCTGCCAACGGCATGCGACAGTACAGGTCAAGCACGCGCTCGTATTCGTCGTCGCTCTCCAGCCCCAGCCTGGTTTTTACCGACACCGGCAAGGGCGATTGCTCGCACACATCAAGCAAGAACACCTCGAGCTCATCGAGGTTGCACAAGAAGCCCGATCCTTTACCCTTGGCAACAACCGTACCCGAGGGGCAGCCAAGGTTGAGATTAACCTCGCGGTAGCCCATGTCGGCGAGCACCTGTGCCGCCCACACAAACTCGTCCGCGTTCTTAGACATCAGCTGAGGCACCACGTTAAGCCCTTGGTTGTTAGCCGGATCGATTTCCTTAAACGCCTTGCCGCCAAAGCGGTTGCCCACCCGCGGCGGCGGCAAAAACGGCGTGTAATAGCAGTCGAGCGCACCGAAGCACTCCGCATGCACGCGACGGAGCACATGCCCGGTAATCCCCTCCATGGGGGCCAACGATAGAATCATCAACATCTACTCTCAAATCAATGCGGCAAAGGAACCGCCCCTTTGTCACATGCATTATGCCTTGTCCTTGAGGCGGCCCACAAGGCGGAGACGGTTACTTGATGTCAACCAGCCCTCCGACCATCCCTGTGCAACGAAGGTGAATGGCGCCCACAAACAGCAAGGAGGGCCGCCCCACAGCAGCTCCCTCACTCGCCACTTTTTCCTTGTCCAAAAGAGGACGTTCGCGATCAAGCAATCACCAACAGCACGCTGCTGACCGCCATGTCTGAACAACAGACACCCTCCACTCATCTATACTCAAGAGCGTGTGCGCATCGCCCTCGAAAAACGATGAGAGTCGAGGCCCCATGCAGCCGCTCACCGAACAAGAAAAGAAACGCATCCAGCGGTACTGCACATACCCCAAAATCGCAGCGACCGCACTCGTCATGTCGTTCGTAGCATGCCTGTTGATGTTGCCGCTCCAAATGATCAACGATATCGCGTTCCACCAAAAGGAATTCCAACCCGCGGGCATATATACCGCCATTGCACTCACCGCAATCGAACTCGTCATCTTTTGCTATTGCGCTCTTGCGCCGCGCATTGGAATGCAGGGCAAACAGTGGAAGGAGCTGCAGAGCAGGCTTGCGGTAGCCCAAACCAACAAAGACCGCTCCGCGGAGGTCGCCGGCGTGCTCGCCGCGCAAGATGCCTTGGAGCCCGTGTGCAAACGCGTCGCGGCAGACGACCCATACGAGTCGTATCACGACTACGGCTACCGCATTATCGGCTATCTGCGTGATAATGACCTCGGCGCTCAAGCAGCCTATGCCTACCTTTTTTTCGATGCAGATGGCATGCTCACGGACGTCGATTACACCATCCAGATCGACCCCGAGGCAAGCCTTGCATACAACCTCGCCTGCAGCGAGCAGGATATCGCGACACTATGCGCCCCCCGCTCAACGGGTTAGGCATTTCCGTTGCCACACCGGGCCTCCTCACGCCATGCAGCCTGTCGGATGAATTTAAATAGGCATTTTTAGCCGGATCCCTATATGAAGAAATCAGCATCAATACGGAGGACGAATCTATCAAGTCGTACTACGCCTTTGACACCGAGCCCAAAGAAGAGTTCGACAAGTACACCCATCCGGAAATTAGCCTCATGCTCTCCGCAAAGGAGGACTAGCAACTTACGCTCTAATTGACGCTCGCAAACGCCGTCTATATCTCAAGGTCTAATACTTTTCCCGAGAAGTGAACGGCTATATTTGGACCCCCGAAGCATCGACATTTTTAGACGCCAAACCCGCAGGATTTGGCTGGCAAAACCGCAGGAAACCGCCTTCAATAAGTGTCGATGCTTCGGGGGTCCATTTTGACTCGTTCACTTCTCGGGAAAAGTATTAGACCTCGAATTACATGTCACTCAATGTGACAAAGGGACAGTCCCTTTGTCACATTATTCGGAGCGCAGGGCTTCCACGGGGTCTTTCTTGGATGCGCTGCGGGCCGGCAGCAGGCCGGCAACGACCGTCAGCAGCACCGAAATTGCAATGAGCGCCAGCGCATCCTGCACGGGCAAGCTCATCAGATTGGGTACCTGTTTGGCAGCAAGCGCCCAGGCATTAACCGGAAAACTCACGGCCACCACAACGACAATGGCAAAGACACCGGCAATGAGGCCCTCGATAAAGGTCTCGGCATTGAATACGTTGGCCACGTTGCGCTTCGACGCGCCGATCGCGCGCAGGATGCCAATCTCCTTTTTGCGCTCCAGCACGCTGATGTAGGTGATGATGCCGATCATGATGGAGCTCACGACCAGGCTGATGCTCACGAACGCGATGAGCACCAAGCTGATGGTATTCACGATATCAGTCACCGAGCCCATGATGATGCCCATGTAGTCGGTGTACGAGATTGCCTGCTCGTCGTGGCCGGCGGCTTTGACCTGCTTGTTGTACGCATCGATATGGTCGAGTACGCGCTCCTTGGCCTCAAAGTCACGCGGGAAAATCTTGACCGAGATGGGATCCGCTTCATCCGCGTAGCCCAACGTGGTCAGATTGTTGTCGTAGGTGAGCTTCGACGCCTTGGCATAGCTCATCATGAGCGAGCTCAGGTCCTCGGCGTCCATGTTGAAGTGGATGGCACGAGCAAAGGCGCTCGCATCCACGCGCATGGCGCTCGCCAGGTTGGCAAAACTCGAAGACATCTGCGTCACCATCTGGTCCATGAGCCCTGCCGCACCGGCCTTAAGCTGGGTCGACACGGTCGTTGCCACCTGCTCGCTGATCGCCTTCATCACCTGATCCATAGCCTGCTGCAGATACGGAGCCAACTGATTTTGGACATAGTCGGTCATCGCCTGTTGCAGGCGCTCGACCAGGACATCGCCGCCGAGCGCCTTGAGCTGTGCCAGGCACTGCTGCGCCACAACATCGTTCTCGAGATACGCCGAGAATGCGGCAGCAAGCTTTGACGCGTCTTTGAGATCTTCGGGTGACAGCGCCCTAAACTGATCAGACTGCAAAAAGCCCTCAAATAGTTGGTTGGCAAGCGTTCCCACCTGTTGCATTTGCTCGGGCGTGAGCTCCAGACCGTCAAAGATGCCCGAGAAATCGGGGGTCGGCGCTTTGGCCATGATGTCGCTTAAGTCGATGTCTTTGCCAACGCCCGAAAGGTCAATATCCAGGCCCGACAAATCGATGCCCGAAAGATCCATGCCACCGGCAGCACCCGAGAGTGCAGACGCATCGAACGAGAACGCGCTCTTGAGCGCCGCCTCGTCCACACTGAACATACTGCCCAGATCCACGCCTTGCTTGGCCTCGCCTTGCAGTTCGTCGAAAGTTTTGCCCGTAAAGACATCCGTCTCGGGGTGGGCAAGTTGCTCTTGCACGATCTGCGAATCGGCGGCGCGCTCCATAAGCTGGCGAGTCAACGCATGCGTATAGGCAATGCCCGGAGACAACGCGCTCGCATTGGCCGTCTCGTTAGGTCGCACCACGCCCACAATGTGCACGTCAATACCGTCGGCAACCTTGGCCGTCATAAAGTCGGCGTCGCCGGACATGTCAGTCCACATGCCGGTCTCTTCGTTTTTGCGATAAGCATCGGCCGGCGACAACACCTTAAACGTCGTGGACAGCGCATCGTCGTAAGTAAAGTCGGCGCCGCTCTCAGGCGTCTCAATCTTACCGTCGGCGGCCATGGCACTGTTCACCAGGTCGTTGAGCTCATCGATATCCAGCGCACCGATGCTGTAAAGCGTATAGTCGCCCACCGTTCCACGGCTCGAAAGCACCATTACGGCTTCGTGAGCGGACGTAGGCCAATGGCCGGCGACGACATCGTACTGGCTGTCGAGCAGACTCTGGTCGTCGATCATCTCGTTAAAGACCGAGGTCCCCATAGATTCCATGCTCACCGTTGCCGCCGAGCTCGCACCACCGCTCATGGCCTCGGTCATAGCGTTGGGCACCAGCCGGACAGGCTTCTCATCGCCCTTGCCGGCACGATAGATAACCGGCGTCACGCCGTAACCGTACTGGATGGCGTTGACCTCTTTGTCGATACCGTCGCCGCCGGCATCGAGCCATGCCTTAAAGCTCGTCATATCGTTGGACTTAACACTTGCAAACATATCCTTTACGGCCGTGACCACGGGGATCTTTTTGGTTCCCTGAGCCTTGCCGTCGGTGCCGTTGTCGGACGAACCCTCGTTCTTGGACGTATCGTCATCCGTGGCCCCCTGTTCGCCCATCATGGACGACAGGTCGTAATCCTGCTTGGAAATGGTAAGCGGGTAGCTCGAAAGCGTATCCTCCTCGACCTTTTTGATGTAGCCGTTTACGCCATTGGACAGCGCCAAAATCGCCGCGATGCCAATAATGCCAATCGAGCCCGCAAAGGCCGTCATGGCCGTACGGCCCTTCTTGGTCATAAGGTTTCGGGCAGAAAGCCCCAGCGCCGTCACAAAGCTCATCGAGGTTTTGCGCGTAGGCTTGGCCTCGCGGCGCGTGGCGTCAGCGACATCGAAAGGATCAGAATCGTCGGTAATCTTGCCGTCCGCCAGGTTGACGATGCGCGTGGCGTACTCGTACGCCAGATCGGGATTATGCGTGACCATGATAACCAGACGGTCGCGCGCGACGTCCTTGAGCAAGTCCATGACCTGCACGGACGTTGTGGAATCCAAGGCACCAGTCGGCTCGTCTGCCAGCACAATCTCGGGATCATTAATCAGGGCGCGGGCGATGGCCACGCGCTGCATCTGTCCACCCGAAAGCTGACTCGGGCGCTTGTTCACGTGCTCGCCCAGACCAACGGCCTCGAGCGCCTTGCGCGCACGCTGGCGGCGCTCGGCGTGCCCCACGCCCGTGAGCGCAAGCGCCAGCTCCACGTTTTCCAAAATGGTCTGATGCGGAATGAGGTTATAGCTTTGGAACACAAAGCCGATGCGGTTGTTGCGATAGGCATCCCAATCGCGATCGTGGAAGTCCTTGGTCGAAATACCGTCGATCAGCAGGTCACCCGAGTCAAAGTGGTCGAGTCCGCCGATAACGTTGAGCATCGTGGTCTTACCCGAACCCGAGGGCCCCAGAATGGCCACGAACTCGTTATCCCGAAAAGACAGGCTCACGCTGTCGAGCGCCACCTGCGTAAACGACTGCGTAACGTACCTTTTGCAAATTCCTTTGAGCTCCAGCATGGACGGCAACCTCTCCTGCGCAGGCACCTTGCCCGCTCTCCCCCGCCGTTCGTATTCGACGCGTTTGTCCTACTCTATCCCCATTTTTTACCGGCGCCAGTGAGGAATGTAACAAAGCGCGCCAAAAAACGAGCAGGACGGCATGCCGCGTGGCGCGCCATCCCGCGCATACCGTCGATAATGTGACAAAGGAACTGTCACTTTGTCACATCTGCCCAACCCTTATTGGGGCACCCGATTCCCTATTGGATGATAAAGGGCGGATGATACGGACACTTTTCGCCCATGCACACTGTATTGGCCGCATAGCTATCGCAGGCCGGCGTCTTCTCCCATGCTTTAAGCTGTGGTCCGCCGAGCGCGTTAAAAAACGAAACGGCCTCACGAATCGCCACGCGCGCATCTCGCTTGCAGCACCGTGGGCTTCCCGAGCGCGCGATGGCGGCAAGCAGCTCCGAAACCATAAGCTGCCCCTCCTGCCAGCCTTCACTGCGCAGCGGCGCATTGCCGCGCACGATTGCATATGCCATGCCCGCAGACGCAGCTGCCCCGCACATGCCCCAGCGGGCACACGTCGCCCCCGGCACGCAATCCGAACGAGACATCAAATCGGCAAGATCGTCTTTGAGCATCGCATCTCGCTCCCCAGATGCTTCGGCGTTGCGCCAGCACGCAAGCAGCACCGCGCCCACAATAAAATGGTGGATGGGGCCAAAAGCCACGCAGCGCTCATCTGCCATAACCTCTTCCAAAAGAGCCGCGGGCGCCACCGACACACTGGCCATGAGCATCTCAACAATCCAGCCTGTTTGTTCGTCTTTTGCCATGCGGCATCCTCCTCTAAAACAAATTGTGCGCACACTCCATTATGGCCTTCTTCTGCCCGGCGCGCTCAATGCGAAACAACCTGCTTCGCTCGTGCCGCCAACAAGCCCTGCTAGTTCTCGTCGCAAACCAGCCCTGCTCAGGAGCAACACCAGAGGCGATGACAAGCACGATGGACAGTGGCAACACCACGACGGCAGCCCTTTTCGAAAAAGAAGGCCCGCGCAATCGCGCGAGGCCTCCCCATTCATGGAACTATGATCAAAGCAGCCCAAAAAGCTTACTCCCACTCAACGGTGCCGACGGGCTTGGGCGTAAGGTCGTAGCACACACGGCAGATGCCGGGAACCTCGGCTGTGACGCGAGCGGTAATACGCTTGAGCAGTGCCCAGTCGAGCTCAGGTACCTCGGCGGTCATCACGTCGACGGTGTTGATGCAGCGGATGATGCAGGGCCAGTCGTAGGCGCGCTTGCCCTCGCGCACGCCGGTGGCACGGAAGTCGGGCACCACGGCGAAGTACTGCCAGATGGTCAGACCTGCCTTGTCGATCTCCTCGCGCACGATGGCGTCGGCTTCGCGCAGCGCCTCAAGACGGTCGCGGGTGATGGCACCAAGGCAGCGAACGCCCAGGCCGGGACCGGGGAACGGCTGACGCTCGACCATGTTCTCGGGCAGACCGAGCTCGCGGCCCACGACGCGGACCTCGTCCTTGTACAGCAGCTTGACGGGCTCGCAAAGCTCAAACTGCAGGTCCTCGGGCAGGCCACCCACGTTGTGGTGGGCCTTCACGCCATCCTGGGACTCCAGGATGTCGGGGTAGATGGTTCCCTGGGCGAGGAAGCTGACCTCGTCGCCAACCTTGCGGGCCTCCTCCTCGAACACGCGAATGAACTCGGCGCCGATGATTTTGCGCTTGGCCTCGGGCTCCTCGACGTCCACGAGCTTATCCAAGAAGCGATCGGTCGCGTCCACATAGACCAGGTTGGCGTCCATCTGGTTCTTGAAGACGTCGACGACTTGCTCGCTCTCGCCCTTACGCATCAGGCCGTGGTTCACGTGCACGCAGATAAGCTGCTTGCCGATGGCCTTGATGAGCAGGGCCGCGACAACCGAACTGTCGACACCACCGGAAAGGGCCAGCAGGACCTTCTTGTCGCCGATCTGCTCGCGGATTGCAGCGACTTGCTCATCGATGAACACCTGGGCAAGTTCGGAAGTGGTGATACGCACCATGTCGTCGGGACGCTTGTTGGAATCCATGCAAAGCTCCTTTTCGGTTCGATGGGAATGCGTCACACGTATGCAAACGCACCGTCATATGACCTCATTATATGCAGAACAAGATGTGTTTCCCATCGCTGCGACAAAGCTTTTTGCAGGGGTGGCAATTTTTCCTATTGTCGAGCTCAGCTAGGCTTCGGTAGCCACCTTGGCAGCATCGCCAATAGACTCTTCCTTTATACGTTCTGCGTAATCGTATGCCATACCCGCAAATTCCAGTCCCGAGTAACAGGAGTACAATTGCTGCTATTGTTGCCAGCTGTTGGGAGATGGAAGATGGACTGCGATGGCTACCCTTGCGTTCCCATGCCGTTGATGTGCACCGCCTTTGTGCCGGGGCAGATTGACGCTGCGGTTGCAGGCATTTCCGACCCCGATTCGCGCGCCATTGCCACGGCAGAAGCGCTGTACTTTCGCGGACAGGCCACCCTCGCTGCCAAGACGGCGCGCCCCTATCTTGACGCCACCGACCCCGCACTGCGCTATTCCGCATGCTTTATCTGCGGATACGCCAGTCTGTCGCTCAACCGTATCGCCGATGCCCGCCGGTGCCTTACTGGCATCCTCGATACGCCGGCCGACGAGGAATCGCCTGCCGTCCACGCCATGCACATCCTGTTCGCCTCGGCCGCGAGCGTCCTGCTGCACTTGCCTTCCCCGTATTCCGCCGAAGAGTTTTATCCGCTTGCGGCGCATTTGCCCGAAGGCCTGCGCCTGTTCGCCAGCTACGTGATGGCGCACGCCTTGTATCTGCGCGGCGAATACGGCCGCAGCCTGGGCATGGTGGAAAATGCCCTGATCATGAAACAGGGAAGCTATCCCATCTCGGAACTGTTCCTGCACCTGGCGGCTTCCATGGCATGCATGAGCCTCAAGGACATCGACGCCGCAAAGGCACATTTCGGAGCCGCTTGGGACATTGCGCGCCCCGACGGCCTTATCGAGCTCATTGGCGCGCACCACGGCCTTTTACAGGGGCTCATCGAGGCATGCCTAAAAGCGCAATACCCTGACGATTTCGCACGCATCATCGAGATTACGTATCGATTCAGCTACGGCTGGCGGCGCATCCACAACCCCGATTCGGGCGAGGACGTGGCCGACGATTTAACGACCACGGAGTTCACCATGGCCATGCTCGCCTGCCGCGGATGGACCAACGCCGAAATCGCACGCCACATGGAAGTATCGCCGGGCACTGTTAAAAACCGCCTATCAGGAGTGTATGCCAAGCTTGGTATCGGAACTCGCGCCGAGCTGGTCGCGCATATGTTGCGTTAGCGACCGGGCTGCCAAGCGCATCGAACGCGTTCCGGAACCCGGCGCTTCGCTCGATCAATTTGGACATTTTGACCCTTGAACGGCACTACCGCCACGGGGCACCTTCTCGCAAAATAGGATTATTTCCTCCGTTATTTGCGGGATGGGAGCCCAAAATGCTTGATCGTCGTTCGCTACTTATCGCCGGAGCATCCTCGCTGGCAGGCATCATGCTGCCTCGCGTGCCGAGCAGCGCAAACGCCTTCATACTGCCATTCGCCCCCACCGAGGCCTATGCCGACGAAGAAGACCCCTTCAAGGTGCTCGTTCTCTCGCGCACCATGTTTGGTGTGGTCGTGGTCGACGTCGCCAACAAGAATATGCCCATCAAGGGAGCCCAGGTCACGCTCGCGTCGCGTTATGCCGCGGGCAAGCAGATCTCCGCCACTACCGACGACGAGGGCACGGCCATCTTTGAGGTCGCGCCGCTTTCGGAAGGCTACGTGGACCAGGCAACGCTTCTCGACGCGTACGACTTTAACGGTGGCATCTCCATCAGCATGGCGGGCTACCGTGATGTCGAGATCCCCCTCACGCGCATCCAGGGCGGCACCGCCATTACCGCGCCCACACGTCCGCTTTCCGACGGTGAGCCGTACTTTCGCCAGCTTACGTTCGACGAGTGGGACATCCAGTACGCCGACGCCACGTTCATGGCACTGCCGAAGGACGACGCCGGAAACGACCAACCCGACACGCACGCCTTTACCGTGCAGGCACATCTGCCACAGGGTGGACAGGCAACGCTGTGCATCAACAAGGTAATGCCCGCCACGAGCAGCTCATCCGAAACCGTCACGCAAATTGGCCAAGTCAAGGCCAGTGCATCGGGTTCGGATAATCTGGCAACGTTCACACTCGAAGACACGTTCCTCGATGCAGCTTCGGGCCTTCTGGAGGAAGGATGCAAGCTGCGCTTTGTCCTCGACTATCAGGGCAAGACCTATACACTCTCCTCCCCCATGGCCGTTGTCACCGCGCCGGCCGCAAAGGCAGAATCGGGCTCGACCACTATCGTCCCCACCACCATGGACCAAGAGATTACTCCGTTTGATTTCCCGGCGGCGTTTCCCGGCATCGGCGGAAATAAGTTCACGTGCTGGATGCCCTCGTTCCCCATTTTGTTCGATTTCTCTTTTGCCGGATACGTGCTGTTTGGCGGAGGATACAAACCGGTCGGCTACATGAACGATTCGGGCAATCCGGATCCGGAGTACTGGAAGAAGTCACCGCGCGAGTCGGGCGCCAAGCAGGCAAACCGCTACCTCGACGAGATGGAGGGGAAGTGGAATCAGTACAAAAGTATGAGTGCCGGTTCGGGCACCGATCCAAGGAACACTAAGCTGCTTCGTCACCACTGCACGCCGCGTTTTACGATGGATATCGCCACACAGCTGTACGGATCGCTCGCCTACGACTGGGTGGGCAAAACCTGGGGTGACAACAACGACCCCGCATTTGGCAGTATTAAGGCCCTCTTCCAGGTAAGAACCGACCTCAATTGGACCGAGCAGTTTACCCTAGGACCGGTGCCGTTTTTCCTAAACGTCAACCCCTGGGTGCTGGCGAAGCTGGCGTTCGCCGTGGGTGCCCACACGCACGGCAGCGGCGCGGCGTTTTTTAAAAACATTTCGCTCGACTATTCAAACACCTCGGGCTCGTTCACCATCCAGATCGGGCTTGCCGTCACCTTTGGCGCCGGTGTTGCAGGCGTCGCTTCGTCTGCCGTGCGCGGCGCCGCATCCCTCACGCTGTTCATTGGGTACGAGAAGGCAGATGGACACCAGCTTCCGCGACTGCGCGTAGGTGCAGACGTCGATGTCGATGTGATACTCCAGTTCGTAATGTTCAAGTGGACCACCAAGGCTTGGTCGGGGTCGTGGCCCACACTCCTCGATTCGTGGAATATGTCGGTGAACAATGGCAACCAGTATGTGCTCCAGCGCTCTGAGCTCGCATTGGGTGGAGATACGCCTTACACGTTGGATGCCTGCTTCGGCACGGCCGGCAACGCCGAGGCAGGCGGCGTGCCGCAATTTATCGCATCGGCCACCATCGTCACCAACGCCGAGCTGCTCGCACGCGCCGAGGTTAAGGCCACTGCCGTAAACGTCGCGCCTGTCGTGCGCGATTGGGATCAAGCGGTCACGCGCATTGAGCTCGAGGCGGATGCAGAAAGCGACGACACGGGACAAATCGAGCATTTCGTCCATACACTGATAGAGAACGACGAAAACGCCGCGCCGATGTATGAGTACACCTATATCGGGCAGGCGAAGGACGCCGCTGCGGACCCCAACGCCAATTCTGCTGGTGTATCGGAGGACGAGCGTGGCGGCATCAAGCCCTCGAGCGACAACGTGCTGTTTACTGGCGTGCTCAGCGAAGCCCACATGAAGCTGGCAATGATTGCCGGCGTAGAATGTCTGTTCCGTATCGCCTCGGTGCGCTACGGCGACAATGGCCGCTCGCGCCTGGTGGTGCACACAAAGGCAAACGGCACGTGGTCCGCTCCCACTCCCGTGGACTTTCCCCTTGGGTTTGGCGAGGGCGACGTGGAGCGCGACGGCATATTCGATTACGACTTCGACGTGGTGGAATATACGGACGGAAGAGGAAACCAGGACGCCTACGTGCTGCTGATCTCGGGCGAGCGCCCCGCAGGTGACAACACCCTTTTCGATACGGCAAGCACAGCCGGCATACTTTCCGTCGTGCGCCTGCGCATAAGTAATAGCGAAGTTCGCGTGGTGTCGTATACGTCGTGGCGCAGCATCTCGCGCGGCCGCCTTCAGGAGGATGGCTACCATTGTCTGCAGTGCCCGCGTATCACGGTGGGCAAGACGCTCGTCGACGGGCGCCTGTCGGGTGCCTACCTCCACCGCCGCGGAACCACCGCAGAAAAGGCGCTCGGCAGCGAGGCCGAGGTTGCGCTGGAATGCTTTACCTTGTGGTCGGATGATTTGGGCGACAGTCTCACGTTCCGTCAGGTCCTCCGCTTTCCGCAAGCACCGTCGAGTATCGAGCTGGGCAAGCCCGAGAATATCAACGGCAAAATGGTGGTGTCCGTTGCGTACGAGACCGCAGACGGTTGCGGCTGCGCATCGTACGCCGTAATCGGCCAGTCCATTGCGTGCTGGGACGTTATGTCACCAGACGCCACGGTACCTCATGCGGTGCCATGGCCACAACATTCGGGCTTTTTGGCAACCGTCAACGAGCAACTGCAGCATATTACTTGGACGCGAGGCGCATCGGCATTTGCAACGCAGCCCGTGGGTGCCGCAGGCTGTGGCCCGGCATCGTTTAGCGTAAGCAACAACGGCAGGTGCGTGCTCTATGTAGAGAACACCGATGGCAAGGTGGGACAAACCTACGACGAAGAAGGCAACCCGGTAGCAGTGATGGGCAAGCACTTCCGCATCTTCGCCAGCACCTTGGCAGGCGATCTGTTCACGGAGCCGTTCGTGATGTGCGAGCTGGACCATCCCGTCGATCAGATAACGACATTTTTGACGTCGGGAGGCATGCTCTCCGCACTCGCCACGCACATTGTGAGCGCGGAGAAGAGCGAGGCAGAGCTGCACGGCATCGCAGTGCCCTTGGTGGCGTGTGCCACTCCGACGGGCGCGGTCGCTACCTCGGGCGCGGTGGTACCCGGAGCAGCAGGAGAATCCTTCGTGGTCACGGTGCGAAACGACGGCAACACCTTGCTGACCGCCGGCACGATCGATCTGTACCGAGAGGGCTCCAGCCAGCCGTTCTCCAGCGCATCCATCGGATTCGGACTGAACGCACGCATGGTTTCGATCTACGATCCAGAGCTTGCCGAGGATGCTTCGGCCAAAGACATGGCACACGTGAAGTACGCGCTCGAGACGCTGGGCGCACGTTTTGCAACGCACCCGCTGGTAGCCGACAACGGCAACGCCGTGCTGGCACCGGGTTGCACGGCACAGTTCCGCATGAGCTTCGCCATCCCCGAGAGCTGGAGCGACGAAGTGGGCAAACGCGTAACGCTGTATGCGAAGGCGCATAATCTGGTGGCGCTCGATCCCGTAACGCTCGAGGAAATTCGACCGGGTGCAAACTCGGCGCTGGGTGCCGTACTGCACGAGCTCCATGTGCCCGACGCGGCATGCGAACGCTCAGAAGTTCAGGTCGGCGTATGCGACAGCGCGGATACGACGGGGCTTCACGATGCACCGATGACGGCGGACGACGGTGGCGGCTCGAGTGGCGGCGGTACTGACAAGGGCGGCGGCTCCGGCGGAAGCAGCTCCAGCAGCGGCAAGGACCACAACAATAGCAAGCGCCCCGGAAAAGCGGGCGCGCTTGCGGGCGCGGGCGATACATGCGCTCCCCTTACGGCAGCCGCTGCAGCACTCGCCGCGGCAGGCGCCGGCCTCGTCGCCTACAGCGCCCGCCGCACGGCGCTCGAAACCGACACCTCCAATGAGGTCAATTCGGATAGGCCCCGCTAGCTCCTAGTTACTTTTATGAGAGACGCCGACTCGGCTCATTCGTCATCGCTATGCGGACATTACAACTTCGGTTCGCAATTCAAACTTACTCGCACAAAACCGACTCGGTTTTGTGCGAGTAAACGAAACCTTATCGAACTCCGAACGATTGTTCGATGGATTTCGTGTTGGTTGGAATCGCCCAAGGGCTGGGCTATGCTACCTTGACTATCTATATGACTAAAACGCAGCAAAGGAGCATCGAGAGAGCGAGCATGGCAAAAAACACCGCAAACTATGGTAACGACAGTATTCGTCAGCTCAAGGACGAGGAGCGCGTACGCCTGCGCCCTGCCGTCATCTTTGGCTCGGACGGGCTCGACGGCTGCGCGCATGCCGCCTTCGAGATCCTGTCCAACGCCGTTGACGAGGCGCGCCAGGGCTACGGCAAGCTCATCACCCTTACCGCCTTTCGCGATGGCTCCATTCAGGTAGAGGACAACGGCCGCGGCTGCCCGCTTGACTGGAACCCCTCCGAGAAGCGCTTTAACTGGGAACTCGTCTTTTGCGAGCTTTACGCCGGCGGTAAGTACAACAACAACCAGGGCGGCGACTACGACTTCTCGCTCGGCACCAACGGCCTGGGCTCGTGCGCAACCCAGTACGCCTCCGAATACATGGACGTCACGGTTTGGCGCGACGGCAACAAGTACTCCCTGCACTTTAAGAAGGGCAAGGTCGTCGGCGCCAAAAAGAAAGCACTCGAGGTTGAGCCCAGCGACGAGGACCGCACCGGTACCACTATCAAGTGGCGCCCCGATCTTGAGGTCTTTACCTCCATCAGCATCCCCCACGATTGGTATCGCGAGACCATGCGCCGCCAGGCCGTGGTCAACGCCAACGTGACCTTCCGGCTGCGCATCGAGGGCGACGACGGCGAGTTTTCCGAAGAGGACTTCTGCTATCCCAAGGGCATCGAGGACTACGTGCTCGAGAAGGTCGGTACCGACTACCTCACCGAGCCCTTTTTTATCGAGGCCGACCGTCGCGGTCGCGATCGCGAGGATCTGCCCGATTACAACGTAAAAATCACTGCTTGCATGTGCTTCACGCGCACTTTCACGATGCAGGAGTACTACCACAACTCCTCCTGGCTCGAGAACGGCGGCTCACCCGAAAAGGCGGCCCGTAGCGCCCTCACCAGCGCCATCGATGCCTACATTAAGCAACAGGGCAAGTACAACAAAAACGAGAGCGGCATTAAGTGGCAGGACGTCCAGGACTGTCTGGTGCTGGTGACCAACTGCTTCTCCACCCAGACGTCCTACGAAAACCAGACTAAGAAGGCCATCAACAACCGCTTTATCCAGCAGGCCATGACGGTATTCTTTAAGGAGCGCCTCTCGACCTACTTGATCGAGAACAAAGACGCCGCCAACAAGATCATGGAGCAGGTGCTCATCAACAAGCGCTCGCGCGAGAATGCCGAGAAGACGCGCCAGAGCATCAAGACCAACCTGCAGCAGAAGACCGACATGGCCAACCGCGTGCAGAAATTCATCGACTGCCGCTCCAAGGACAAGAGCCGTCGCGAGATCTACATCGTAGAGGGCGACTCGGCAGCAGGCGCCATTCGCACCTCGCGCGATGCCGAGTTCCAGGGCGTTATGCCCGTCCGAGGCAAAATCCTCAACTGCCTAAAGGAGGACTATCCGCGCATCTTTAAGTCCGACATCATCATGGACCTCATGCGCGTGCTGGGCTGCGGCGTGGAGATCAAGGACAAGCGCATCAAGAACCTGGGTGCCTTTGACCTGGACAACCTCAACTGGAACAAGGTCATCATCTGTACGGACGCCGACGTCGACGGTTATCACATCCGTACGCTCGTGCTCACCATGCTCTATCGCCTGGTGCCCACGCTTATCGACGAAGGCTACGTGTATATCGCCGAGTCGCCGCTCTACGAGATCAACTGCAAAGAAAAGACCTACTTTGCCTACACCGAGCTCGAGAAGAACGGCATTCTTAAGGAGATCGGCGACCAGAAGTGCTCCATCAACCGCTCCAAGGGTCTTGGTGAGAACGACCCGGACATGATGTGGCTCACCACCATGAACCCCGAGACGCGTCGTCTGATCAAGGTGGAGTCCGAAGACGTCACCAAGATGGAGACCATGTTCAACCTTCTGCTGGGCAGCGACGAGGCGGGCCGCAAGCGCCATATCTCGGAGCACGGCAAGGAATACCTGGACCAGCTGGACCTGCAGTAGCAGCAAATCGATAACGACGGCCCATAAGAAGTTCAAGAGGAAATCGTGGCAAAGAAGAAGACGAAGAACCAGCCAAAGAAAAAGCAGGTCAACGCCGAGAACGTCATCGGCCTGCACTCCGAGGTCACCAATCAGCCGATCACGCAGACGCTCGAGGTCAACTACATGCCCTACGCCATGAGCGTCAACGTTTCGCGTGCGTTCCCCGAGATCGACGGTTTTAAGCCCTCGCACCGCAAGCTGCTCTACACCATGTACAAGATGGGCTTGCTCAAAGGTGAGCGCCAGAAGAGCGCCAACATCGTGGGCCAGACCATGAAGCTCAACCCGCACGGCGACGCCGCGATCTACGAAACGATGGTGCGCTTGGCCACCGGCAACGAGGCGCTGCTCGCCCCCTTCGTGGAGTCGAAGGGCAACTTTGGCAAGTACTATTCGGGCGACCTGAGCTACGCCGCCTCGCGTTACACCGAGGCCAAGCTCTCCCCCATCAGTGCCGAGATCTTCAAGGACATCGACAAGGACCCGGTCGACTTTGTCGACAGCTACGACGGCGCCATGAAGGAGCCGCGCCTGCTGCCTACCACGTTCCCCAACATCCTCGTCTCGGCCAACAAGGGCATCGGCGTCGCCATGGCGTCTGACATCTGCGGCTTCAACCTCAACGAGGTCTGCACCGCCACCATGCACTACCTGCAGGATCCCAACTGCGATCTGCTCGAGTACATGCCCATGCCCGACTTCTCGACCGGCGGTGAGATTATCTACCGCCGCGAGGAGATGGAAAAGATTATCGAGACCGGCCTTGGCAGCTTCCAGATCCGCTCCCGCTGGCGCTGGATTCCCGAAGAGCGCATTATCGAGGTCTACGAGATCCCCTACACCACCAAGACCGATGTCATCATCGATCGCATCGTCAAGCTCTCCAAAGAGGGCAAGGTCAAGGAGATCGCTGACATCCGCGACGAGACCGACCTCTCGGGCCTGCGCATCGCCATCGACCTTAAGCGCGGTGTCGACCCCGATAAGCTCATGGCCAAGCTCTATCGCTCGACTACGCTGCAGGATTCGTTCTCATGCAACTTTAACGTGTTGGTCGATGGTTACCCCCGCGTTATGGGCGTACGCCAGATCCTGCACGAGTGGGTCAAGTGGCGTATTGAGTCCACGCGTCGTCGCATTAACTTTGACTTGGGCAAAAAGTCCGAGCGCCTGCACCTGCTGCACGGTCTTGAGGCGATTCTGCTCGACATCGACAAGGCGATCGCCATCATCCGTGGCACCAAGCTCGAGGCCGAGGTCGTGCCCAACCTTATGAAGGGTTTCGACATCGACGAGACCCAGGCCGAGTTTGTTGCCGAGCTTAAGCTCCGCAACATCAACGAGGAGTACATCCTCAACCGCACCAAGGACATCGCTAAGCTCGAGGGTGAGATTGCCGAGCTTGAGGAGATCCTCTCCAGCGAGGACAACATCAAGAAGGTCATCAGCGACGAGCTGGCCGCGGTCAACAAAAAGTACGTGATGCCGCGCCGCACGGGCAGGATTGAGCCCCATGAGGTTATCGAGGTAAGCCTGGAGCCCGAGGTCGAGGAATATCCGGTTACCATCATGCTCTCGCGCGAGGGCTACCTCAAAAAGATGACCGACCGCGTGCTCAAGAAGGCGGCCACGCTCAAGTACAAAGACGGCGACAAACCCTTTATCGAGTTCCCGTCCTCCAACACCCACGAGCTGCTGGTCTTTACCAACAAGAGCCAGGTGTACAAGTGCAAGGTCGCAGCGTTTGAGGACACCAAGTCGGCCCAGCTGGGCTCGTACCTGCCCACCGATCTTGAGATGGAACCCGACGAGAGCGTGATCTGGGTCATCGACCCCGAGGACTACAAGGCCGACGTGCTGTTCGTCTTTGAGAACGGCCGCGTGGTGCGCGTCGCGCTTTCTGGATACGTTACCAAGACCAACCGCAAGCGCCTCAAGAACGCCATCTACGGCGGCAGCAAACTGCTGTATGCTCAGGTACTCAAGGAGGACCGCGACATCGCGCTGGTCTCGAGCGACTACCGCTTGATGAACTTCAACACGTCGCTGCTCAAGACCAAGACGACCACCAACACGCAGGGCGTCCAGGCCTTTACCGCCAAGAAGGGTCGCTCGGTCACCACCGTCGGCACGACGGAGGAAATCCTTGGCGCCGGCGTCTCGGCCGAGAAGTTCACCGCGCAGAGTCTCCCCTCTGCCGGTGCCCTCATGAAGGAAAACGACATGCCGAGTCTGTTTGACTAGGACGACGGCAGAGCCGCCATAAACTCTCAAAACAGTGGGGCCCGGAGCGCAGTAAATGCCGCGCTCCGGGCCCCGCTCGCTGCAACGTAGTCGCAATAATAAGAATCCCCGTTTTTCACTCCTGCAACCCCACGGCACAAGGCATGTTAAGCCATTAGCAAAACTTGCAAAAGTTAGCAAAACTTGCAAAAATTAGCAAAACTTGCAAAGGAGCTACCATGGAGTACAGCAAGAACCCCTTTACCCCAACATTTGGAAGCGTCCCTCCCTTTCTAGCGGGTCGCGAGCATATCCTGCGCGACATCAACCGTGGCTTTATCAACGGCCCGGGAGATCCCAACCTATCGACTATTATTACGGGAGCAAGGGGAACGGGCAAGACGGCGCTTCTCTCGCTCCTTTCAGAAACGGCGCTTGAACACGGCTGGATTGCAGCAAATGTCTCCGCCATGCCGGGCATGCTCGAAGATATTATCGAGCGAACCAAAGAAGCCGCAGATAGCTATCTCTCACAGCCTCACGCGCGCATAAACGGCGTTCAAATTGGTCCAGTGGGCATCGATTGGACATATGCTCAAGAGGCCCAGGGCAACTGGCGCACACGCATGAATGGTATCTTTAAGCAACTCGAAAAACATGACATCGGACTTCTCATCACCATCGATGAAGTCACCGTCGATCTCGAAGAAATGCTTCAATTTGCCTCTGTTTACCAGCACTTTGTACGCGAAGGTAAAAAAGTTGCCCTACTCATGGCAGGACTGCCCTACAAAGTATCGGCGTTGCTGCGTAACGATTCCGTCTCGTTCCTCAGGCGTTCCCAATATCATCAGTTAGGACGAATCACTGACGTTGAAATTGCAAACGCGTTTCGCAAAACTGTTGAGGCCGGAGGACGTTCAATCACACCAGAAGCGCTCGAGGATGCTGTGAAGGCCGTCGACGGATTCCCCTACATGATGCAGCTCGTCGGATATCGCACATGGGATGTTTCGGAGAACTCGCCCAGAATCAGCGTACCTGATGTACAGCAGGGTTCTCTGCTTGCCCGTATGGAGCTGCGCGATCGAATTCTCGAAACGACCTATCGAGAGCTTTCCGATAAAGACATTGAGTTTTTGCTCGCGATGCTGCCCGATTCTGGCCCCAGCAGGGTCTCGGAGATAGCCAAACGCATGGGCGTCGCCAGCAACTACGCAAGCCAATACAAACGCCGCCTTCTCGAGGACGGCGTCATCGGGGAACGTGGGCGTGGTCTCGTTGGCTTTGACATCCCCGCATTCAGGGAGTTCCTGAGCGAGAAAGTCTCCTAGCACGCGGAGATTGTCCATAAGGACATCAACGCATGGCAATCAGTAATCCTCATGATAAGGGAAGTAGGCTTTCCACCAACACTGATTGCCATGCGTTCTTCTTGTCCTTAGGCGAGCTTGCGGGCGAACTCTCGCACCTCTTCCAACTTGGGCGACGATGCCATGCTGTCGCGCTCGGTCATACCGCTGATGGTGACAATGCCCTGGTCCTCCCACTTGCAGTACGCGCAGGCTGACTTGTACATAGCGATCGCCGCATCATAGACGCCCTCGCTGTGGCTATCGAGCAAAAGGGCCGTCTTGGTGAACGGGAAGCCCGTAGCACCGAAGGCGTACAAGCGATCGATGGTGGCCTTCTCCTGCGCGGTGATATCGAACCAGTAGATTGGCGAAGCGAAGACGACCATGTCGGCGTCTTGCAGCGACTCGATCACGTTGGCCATGTCATCCTTCTGCACGCAATTGCCCTCGTGGGCGAAGCAATACTGACACCCCAGGCAACCGGCGATTTTCTTGCTGGCAACGCGGACGATCTCGACCGTATGGCCGCCCTCACGCGCGGTCTCGGCAAACGCCTCGACCATGGTGTCGGTATTGGCACCCTTGCGCGGGCTACCACTCAATACAACGATATTCATAGAAATCTCCCTCCTTCATGCCGCAGGCGCGCGGCATATTATTTCGTTTTAACCAAAACGGATGGAGCTATTCAGACGTCTGTAGATCGCATCTCTCGTTCGCGCTCTCCAAAGAAGGTACAAGCAGAAGCATCACGGGCATTGATCGGCGCCGATATGGATCACGACATGAAACTGTAAGGGTTGGCCAGAGGTTGCCAGATTCAGTAGCTCGCAGCAATAGAGTGAATGACGGCTTCGGCGATATAATCCGTGTCACCCTGATTGTTCCCGCGCGGAAGGTACAGCTCATGTCCAAGCTCAACATCGACCAGCGATCGATTCGCGATCTTCTCACCGATAAGCGATCAGACTTCCTCATCCCCGACTACCAGAGGCCCTACGCCTGGGGCGAGGATGAATGCGCAACGCTGTGGGATGACCTGTTCTCGTTCGCTTTTCCAGGCGATGACTACGAGCGTTTCGACAGCGAGAACGACGAATACTTTCTAGGACCCATCGTCACCTTTAAGAACCTCTCTGGCCAACTTGAGATCATTGACGGCCAGCAGCGCCTCACCACCATCATGTTGCTGCTCCGCGCGTTCTACGACAAGTTCACCAACATGAAGGATAAGCAGTCTGTGAAGATGCGCGAGGCAATCGCCCGTTGTGTATGGAAAACCGACGAGTTCGACGAGCCCGACATGGAACGCCTCAAAATCGACTCCGAGGTTGCATCGGACAACGACAAGAATGAATTCCTCGAGATTTTACGAGAGGGCAACGCAGGCGATGGCTGGAAAAGCGCCTATGCCCGCAACTTCGCTTTCTTCCAGAGGAAAATTGAGCAACTGGTGAGCGAGTGGCCCACCTACACCGTCTACATGGCCACACGCGTCATCAACAATGTGATACTGTTGCCCATTGAAGCAGAGTCGCAGGACACCGCGCTACGCATCTTCTCAACTCTAAACGACCGAGGGTTGCCTCTCTCGGATGCCGACATCTTCAAGAGCCAGTTCTACAAGCATTATTCCGACACGGGGCGCAAGGACGAGTTCATCCGTCGCTGGAAGGCACTCGAGGAGGGAGCGAACGCTATCTTCCGGCCCATGCGCGGCACACCAACCGATGAGCTTTTTACGCGCTACATGTACTACCGCCGCGCAAAGAAAGGCATCCGCGACACGACCACCGCATCGTTGCGCGACTTCTTCGGTGCCGATGGTTACGCCATGCTCAAGGAGGATGCCACGCTCGACGATCTCGAGGCGCTGCTCGGCTTCTGGAATCGCGTCGACGCGCAGGAAGGGTTCAGCGAGCGCGTGCTCCGCAGGCTCTTCGTGCTGAACTACGCCCCCAACGGCATGTGGACCTATCTGCTAAGCGTCTGGTTCCTTGCCAACAGCGACAGCAAAGGCGTCCTCGATGACGAGGCACTCTACGACTTTCTAAACAAGATCACGGCATTCATTTTCGCCTACGCCATTGAGCGACCCGGCGTGAACGCGCTGCGTTCGCCAGTGTATCCTGAGATGATCAACATCGTTGAGCACCGCCCGGTGGAGTTTCCTAACCACCACTTCAATCGCGCAAATATTGCTGAGCGATTCCGAACCTACGTGTTCACCAACGGCAGGCCTGTAACAAAGTCCATGCTCACTTGGTGGGCGTACGCAGACCCAGATCAACCGCTCATGGACCTAGACACCACGCTCGAAATTGAGCACATCTATGCCAAGAAGCGCAACGAGATAGACCCGCTTGTCGACCAATCCAGCCTGGAGGCGCTGGGTAACAAGGCGCTGCTCGAGAAGCGTGTAAACATCCGCGCGGCCGACTACAGATTCTGCGATAAACGCAAGTACTATGAGGGATACACCGACGGCAATGGCAAGCGCAAAGCCGGAACAAAGATCGCGGAACTCAAGCGCCTGACACAAGCCATGGAAGACTTCACCGAAATAGACATCGCGACTCGCACGGCACGGATCATCGATGCCTTCGTGGACTACCTGGGCGACAACGGACTTTTGAACTAAGGAGCGAACATGTTCGAAAGACTAACCAAGTACGCTGGCAAGCTGGCGGACAGAAACATGAATGTCGAGCTTGGGGGCGGGACGCTCGGACTCGAGGATTTCGTCGACGATTTCTATGAACTGGACGGGTTCGCGGACACCAGCTACTTCGAGACGCTTGAACGCCATAGCATCGACACCTCGGAAGGCATAGACAGCTGTGACATCGACCATGGGGATATTGACCTGATACGCGCATGCATCACGTGGTGCGTTCGTGGCGACCGCTTCTGCGACGGACTCCTTGCCGCGCAAGCCAGGAGCGGGTTTCTGGACCACTGCCTCTCCCGGCTGAAGGAGCTCGACGAGGGCTGAACGGCGGCCACGAAAACGTCTGGCGTTGCGACAGCACAGCGATGCGACAATGCCATGCCGTCGCACTCCGTCATGCCACCAAATCAAAAGCGGAGCCAACGCTCAATCTTGAGATACGTTGACCAAAGGGCTCACGTTTCTGGCGGGAAGTCGAGAACGCGGGGCACACTGCGGCGCTTTATCCTCAGCCCATAGCTGAGCTGCTTACTTGAAATGAACCCGTGGTCAAGATGGACTACGAGAATCATAACGAGCCGATATCGCTCGCATGCCTCCTTCGGAATAGGCGTCAAGGACAACCGCCTGGATAGTGAGCCAGCCGAACAGGCCTTCGGCCATATCGAGGACGGGATCGGAGCGGACGTGATTCGACTTCGGGCCCTTTAGGGATGACTGACCTCGACGCCTACGCAACCAACTGAAACGTCGGAGGGGTCGGGTCAAATTGAAGGGACTGACCCCGGAAAAGTTCCGGGACCAGTCCCTTGCAGCTTATTTATTTATTGAGCCGTCTAAGTTTGAGCCGCAGTCCACACCCGCGCGGTACCGACTTCTTGTGGCAAGCGAAATGAGAGCGCCTAGTTTTATCAGATGCGCTTTCTTTTGCGCGCGCAGATTGCAGCTGCCAATGCAAGCACACCCGTTCCGGTCAGAGCAGCGCCAAGCACTGTTGCCGTATGATCGCCCGTTACCCTCCATAACTTCTGATTGTTGCCGTCTTGACGATTATGTATCTTTACATTACCTTCTGAAACATATGGCGCACCTTGTCCAGGCGGCTGTTTGGACGGCGGGGCTGGATGACCGGCTGACCGACAGCGGCCTGATATCCTTTCAGCTCTGTAAGGCATACGCTCCGCCCGTTGGTGTAAAAGGCCAGATCAGTACGGTATGCCTGTATACAGCGGGCGGGAATCTCGCCAGTAACGACAACTTCATCCTTTTTTACCTGGGCCGTTTCGATGGTGGCACAGTATTTCGGTGCATCATGATAAGCCCTGGAAAGGTATTCCTGGGGCGCATAGAGGGTGAAGGAGAGATAAGGTTCCAGCAGCTGCGTCCCCGATTCCTTCAATGCCTGTTCCAATACAATCGGGGCCAATGAGCGGAAGTCCGCCGGCGTGCTGACTGGACTGTAATAAAGCCCGTATTCAAAGCAAATCTTACAGTCCGTTACGTTCCAGCCGAACAAGCCCTGCTCCAGCCCGTAACGGATACCATCCCTGACAGCGTTTTGAAAACTCTGGTTCAAGTATCCCAGCGAAACCCGGCTCTCGTATTGTACGCCGGAGCCAAGCGGGAGTGGTGTAACAGACAGTCCGATAGATGCCCAAAACGGGTTGGGCGGCACCTCGATATGGATGGTGTGGCTGGCTGCTTTGAGCGGCCGCTCCATATAAATGACGGTGGGTTCCTTTACCACTGTTTCAATCTTGTATTTTTCCGACAGCAAAGCGGAAACAACCTCCAACTGCACCCGGCCTAAAAAAGAAAGAATGATCTCGTGGGTGATGGAATCCACCTCGTAGCGCAAAAGCGGGTCAGTATCCGCAAGTTGCGTAAGAGCGTCCAGCAGCCGTTCTCTTTGCGCTGCCGTTTTCGGCGCAATCGTCGTCCGCAGCATGGGGAGGGGGGCATCACGCCACCTTTCACGAGGAAGCCGGGTGTCGTCCCCCAATACGTCGTTTAATCCCACGCTGTCGCTGGGAAGGATGACAATTTCGCCCTTATGGGCGGTGTCTGTCCGAACAATCTCCCCTTTGGATGGAATACGCATCTCTGTGATTTTCAGCTTTTCTCTCCCGGCCAGGGCCACCGTATCCCGCAGGCGCAGCGTTCCGCTGTATAGCCGCAGATAGATGAGCCGCTGGTCACAATCTGTATACTCCACCTTGAAAACGCTGCCGCATAGGGCGGCGCTCCCCTGTTCCCCAATCGGTTGGAACAGCCCTGTCACCGCATCCATCAACGGTTGAATGCCAAGGCCCTTTTTGGCGCTGCCATGATAGACCGGGAACAGGGAGGCGTCTTGAACCCGCCGCTGTTCCTCCCGCGCAAGTTCTTCCCGGCTGATTGGTTCTCCTGCGATATACTTTTCCAATAATTCATCGTTATTTTCGATGACCGCATCCCATGCTTCTATGTCGGTATTTTCCTCCAGGACTATTTCCGGGGACAGCGACACCGTCTGCTTGATGATAATATCGGCGGAGAGCTTATCCCGAACAGACTGATACACGCCCTGCAAATCAACGCCAGCCTGGTCGATCTTATTGATAAAGATAACGGTGGGAATGTCCATTTTCCGCAGGGCATGGAACAGAATACGGGTCTGGGCCTGCACACCATCTTTAGCGGAGATCACCAAGATGGCCCCATCTAAAACAGCCAAAGAGCGGTACACCTCCGCCAAAAAATCCATGTGGCCGGGCGTATCCACAATGTTGACTTTACATCTGTGCCACTGGAAGGAAGTGACTGCCGCTTGAATGGTAATCCCACGCTGCCGCTCCAAAAGCATGGTGTCCGTCCTCGTTGTCCCTTTTTCGACGCTCCCCGGTTCTGAAATGGCTCCGCTGGCATATAGCAGGCTCTCCGTCAAGGTTGTCTTTCCAGCGTCTACATGGGCAAGAATCCCGATATTGATAATGTTCATGTCTATCCTCCATACAAGGCCCAAATGGGCGCAAAAATCCCCAGCGGCTAATACTTTTACCGCTGGGGATCATGACTTCGGACAAACAGAAGTATGACGGCTTACATGAGCCGCTGTCCGTCACGATATTTACTAAAAAGGCAAAAGTATTCTTAAATTGGGTACAAAAACTAAGCCCCTGCAAGGGGCAATCATTTTTGCGCCCATTATCAAATTTTATTTAAGAATACCTTGCCGCATATTTTTTACTCCTTTTCTGGAATAGAATTATTATATCACATCAGTTTTAGGAAAACAAGTATCTAAAAGAAATTTTTCTTCCCCTTATATGTAACAATCATACCGGCTTCCTAACGTTCAGAATGGTTTCTACTGTCTGCTGCGGCTTTTGGTTGGAATTGTCCAGCCAAAAGCCGATCCGTGGTGTTGTCTGCATTTTACTAAATACAAATTCAATGTATACAGAAAGAAATATATAAGGAGTGGGAGGGATTCCGCCGTAGTCGGCATTGTAGGAAAATCCAAAAGTTTAGATTTTCTCAAAATGCTTATCTTTTGGTCTTTGGTTCGGAATAGTGTAGTGCTGGCGGTCTATCTATTGTTTTCGGTTGCTTGCTTCTTTACCGTACATGAGCATTTGCTCATGGCATCTCGCTTTCAAAGTCTTTTGAATCTGAGCTGGGACATGCATGCGCTTGCTCAGATTTGGTAAAACGATACGATTGCGTCCTATTTTAATATAGGGTTTATTAAGGCAACTGCAAGCAAAAGATGCAATAGCAAAATCATTGCTATTGCATATGGCTCTCTTTCCGCTCCTTTCTTAATTGGGACTTAAATCCTTCTGATAAGCAGGACGTTTTCGCCAAAGCGCTTATAAAAAGACGGCGCTGGGCCCGAGCTCACCTTGCATGCAGGCTGAAAGGCAACCACCCAGCCCGGTACTGACGAAAACGGGGGGCAACGGCGACAGCTCCTCTGCCAATGCGAACGCAAACAACACCGTAAACAACAACAGCCACAACAAGGGTAAGAAGCCTGCAAAGGGCGGCTTTCCCATAAGTCATGGAGCTGACTGGGGGCTTCGCTTGCGTCCGGATCGATTTGCGCGCGTCCGAACTCCCGCGCGGGCGATGAGGACCTTCGTGAATGCATCCCTGATGGACAGAAGCGACCCGAGCCCCAAGCGGCACGCTTCGAGCAGCGAAAGCTGAAGCGTAAGCAGAAGCATCGTGGGCATTGACCGGTGCCGACATGGGTCCAGGTGTGAACAGGGCTACGTCCCCTATTCACACTGCTCACACATACAGCAGCGGGCACGGATTCGATTGAAACTGCGCCCGCTGTCTGATGCTAAATTATTTTATCAAACATGTGTTCTATTCCAGCGCAGTAATTAAATACGCTGGTACATGGATACTCCGATCAAGACGGCCGCGTATACGACCGGGAACTTTCGGCAATTGGATACGCGTCTGACCTGGGATATCCAAGCGAACAATAGGCCTAACCCGCGATAGGTCCCAGGCCAGGCGGGTATCCAATCGAAGGGGAAGGGCGCTCCGGTGTGGAGGCAGCGGAGCGCCCGGGGAAAGCCCGGCCGGCCAGGCGGCCCCGTTCGCCTGGCCGGCCGGGCCTCCGGGGTGCGGCGGACTCCCGTGAAAGAGGGGCGCCGCGCCCCGGCAGGCCGGGCCATTAGGCGGACGGCTCCTGCTGCGTGATGCAGTGGATGTTGCCGCCGCCGTAGACGACCTGGTCGGACTTGACGCCCACGCACTTGTAGACGCCCTCGCCCCAGACCTCGTCGTAGATCTCCTGGAGCGTGTCGACGGCCAGCTGGTCGTTCTCGTCGCCGTACTGCGGGACGATGACGCCGTGGTTGGTCACGAGGTAGTTCATGTAGGAGGCGATCAGCGGCTCGTCGGGGACGCGCGGCTCGGCGTTCTCGTCGGCGTCGATGGTGTCGCAGGAGGCCTGGTCCATGTACAGCGGCTTCACGGGCATGCAGAGCTTGTAGACCTTCAGCTTGCGGCCCTTGGCGTCAACCGCGTTGGAGAGGGTCTCGTAGGCGGCGTGGCACTGCTCGTAGAACGGGTACTCGGGGTCGTCGGTCCAGATGCAGACCATGACGCCCGGGGCGATGAAGGTGGCGACGTCGTCGATGTGGCCGTTGGTCTCCTCGGGGTCGATGCCCTCCTTGACCCAGATGACCTTCTCGACGCCGAGGTAGTCCTTGAGGTGCTCGGTCATGTACCCGCGAAGCTCCTCGCTCCAGGGCTCGAACTTCTTGCGGTACTTGGGCCAGATGGACTCGGGGTCCTCCTCCTCCTCGAGCACCGCGGAGCAGGTGCGGCCGGGGGACAGGAGGCACTGGTCGGTGACGACGAGGGTGCCCTCGCCGTCGACGGTGATGGAGCCGCCCTCGAGGATCATGTCGTCGGGACGGTAGCGGCGGCAGCCGGAGAGCTCGGCCATCTTGAGGGCGATCTGCTCGTCCTTGTCCCACGGGAAGTAGAGGCCGTCGATGAGGCCGCCGTAGCCGTTGAAGTGCCAGTGGTTGGCGCGCTTCTCGCCCTTGCCGTTGATGACGTAGGTGGCGCCGGTGTCGCGGAACCAGGCGTCGTCGGTGGTCATCTCGACGACGGTGACGTTCTCGTCGTTCTCGAAGACGGCCTTGCAGTTGGCGTAGTCGACCTGGTTGGCGCACATGTAGACCGGGGTGAACTCGGAGATGGCGCGGGCGATGGCGGCATACTGCCTCTGGGCGGGCTTGGCGCCGTGGGCCCAGGTGTCGGTGCGGTGGGGCCAGCCCATCCACACGCGGTCCTGGGGGGCGAACTCGGCGGGCATGAAGAAGCCGTCGGCCCTCGGGGTGGACTCGGACTCGGTGATCGTACGCATAAGATTTCCTCCAAACCGGACGATCGTCTGCCGCGGGCGGGCTGCCCGCGGCCTAGGACCAAGAGATGGCGGGCGCCCGTCCCCCGGCAGGGGTCGGGGCGCCCGGCGCCGGTTTTCACGGGGTCGCACCGGCGGGCGACGACGTAGCCAGGTGCGCGGAGACGGGACGCACGAGGGATACGGGAGAGGGGTCGGGGCGGTCGGCGGCTGCCGGAGCTATCGCCCGCCCCGGGGGATGGTTGGCGGACCCGTCGCCCGGGCACGCCCCCGGAGAGGCCGGGGTGCCCGGGGCCGGGTGCCCTAGTTCTCCTCGGCCTCCTCGGCGAGGCGCTGGGCGGCCAGCTCGGGGGTGAGGCCCTTGTACTCGGTCTCGCGGCCCCTGGCGCTGACGACGCGGACGACCTCGCCGATGAGCACGAGCACGATGAAGATGACGATCATCGGGACCTTCTCGCCGACCTCGGCGGCGGAGAACGGCACCAGCGTCGCGACGATGGCCAGGATCAGCTCGATGCAGGGGATGGCCAGCATGACCTTCATCATCGCGCCCTTGAACGGGAACGTGAAGATGCGCTCGCGGTTCGGGTCGTTCCTGCGGAGGTTGAGGAACGCCGGGAACATCGGGATGTAGGTGAGCAGCAGGAAGACGACGGAGGTGCCGAAGAGCATCCAGAAGACGCCGTTGGAGATGGCGTCGACGGGAACGAGCTGCAGGCAGAGGACCAGGGAGGCGACGACGGCGTTGACCAGGTTGGCGCCGTTGGGCATGTCGTCCTCGGAGACCATCGAGGCGAAGACCTTGGGCATGTTGCCGTGCTCGGCGGCGTAGCGGGCGACGGAGTTGACGCCGAAGGACCAGGCGGCCATGTTGGCGAACAGGGTGATCAGGAAGGCGATGCAGATGACCTTGAAGAGCACGGAATCGCCCACCATGGTCTGGACCGCGACGATCATGCCGTAGTCGGGGTCGATGGAGTCGGCCGGGATGGCGGCGCCGATGCCGAAGCCGGCGAACAGGTAGATGACGGCAATAGCCACGCCGCCGACGACGATAGCCTTGGGGATATCGCGAGCGGGATCGGCCATGTCATCGGTCATGGTGCAGATGACCTCGAAGCCCATGAAGTTGAAGATGATGATGGACAGGTAGCCCAGGGCGTTGGTGTTGGTGAGCTCGGGCAGGAAGGTGGCGGCGGACATGTCGCTCGCGAAACCGTTCTCCATGGCATACCAGATGCCCAGGGCGCCGACGATGACGGCTACGGCGACCTTGATCAGGGCGCCGCCGTTGAGGACCCACTCGGAGTCGGCCGCCTTGGAGCGGCCCATGAGGTAGACGATCCACACGAAGGCGAGCTCGATGCCCATCTTGGCGATCAGGTTGAACTCGACGCCAAAGACCATGCCCAGGATGTCGGGGAACATGGTCGCCAGCGAGGCGATCCACAGCGGGTAGTTGACCCAGTAGTAGTACGAAATGCGGGCGCCCCACTTGTCGCCCAGGCCATCGCGTACCCAGTCGTAAATGCCGCCCTCGCCGTCATAGGTGGTGCCGAGCTCGGCGACGACCATGCCGTAAGGGAGCAGGAAGGTCAGGATCAGGAAGATCCACCAGAAGAACTGCTGGTTGCCAATGGCAGCAGCAGGAGCGGCGGCCTCGCAAACGAAGACGACGCAGATGATGGTCGAAATGACCGTCAGGAAGGAAAGCTTTTTCTTTCCGTCACTCATATTTAATCCTTTGCTCAGTCGTTTTCAGACAGAGCGCCAGTGCTTACGCGCAGTGGCGCAGATGATGGGCAGCAAGAGACAAGCATCTGCTGCCGCCCATCAGAAAGCATCGTACAGGCCATACCGCACGTCGGTGTAGATGAAGTCGGCGCCCTTGATGCACTCGGTTGTCGTCGGAGACTTTGCAGTTCTCCTCGCCGATGGCCATGAGGTCGCCCATCTCCTGCGAAGGCGGGCGAGCCGTAGCTCGCCCGACCTGGTACGTCTTACAGACCGTGCTTACCGAGAGCGGCCATGCGCTCATTGATGGTGGCGCGGTATGCCGCGGCCTTCTGCTCGTCGGGCTCGCTCTGGGGGCACAGAGTGGCCAGGATAGCGCGAATGGAGTGCTTGCGGTTCTCGGCCTCGACCCAGCACAGGGAGCGCTCGGGATCGTCCATGACCTCGTCGACGACTTCCTCGCCACGGTTGGCGGGCAGGCAGTGCATGAACATGCTGTTCGGACCGGCAACGTTCATCATATCCCAGGTCACCTGGTACTTCGGATAGAACACATCCATGTAGCTGGAGCTGGAGACTTCACTGTCGTAGAGGCCGTACCACACATCGGTGTACACGAAGTCGGCGCCCTCGATGCAGGAAATGTCGTCGGAAATGGTGATGGTGCCGCCGGAGACCTTGCAGTTCTCCTCGCCGATAGCCATGAGATGCTTGCCGAACTCGGCGCGCTCCTCATCGGTGCCTATATGCAGGCAGCCGTCGGGAATCTGATGCCCCTTCGGCCCGAACTGCACGAAGTCCATGCCCATCTTCGTGCAGATGAACATGAGCGACGCGCAGGTCTGGGTGGCATCGCCGATCCAGGCAAACTTGCAGTCCTCGATATTCTTACCGGCGGGCAAGTTCTCGATCATGGTCATGAGGTCGCCGAGCTCCTGGGTGGGATGGTTGTACTCGCTCATGCCGTTGATGACGGGGGCCGCGGAGTACTTCGCCAAGCTCACTACATCCTTATGACGATCGACGCGGGCCATGAGGATGTCGACGAGGCTTCCCATAACGCGGCCGGAGTCCTCGATGGACTCATGGCCACCCAGCTGGATGGAGCCGGGGCCGAAGAACTGGGCGTGACCGCCGAGGTCGGTCATGGCCGTCTCGAAGGAGATGCGGGTACGGGTGGACACCTGCTGGAAGATCATGCCGAGGGTCTTGTCCTTCAGCAGGTGCGGGTACTCGCCGCCCTCCTTGATGAGCCCCTTCATGGCGATGGCCAGATCTACCATGCCGAGCAGCTCTTCTTTTGTGAAGTCGTTGGTGTCGATGTAATCCTTGACCATTGAAATCTCCTTCAAAATTCGTTGGCCGGACCGCCCCTTGCGGACCGCGCCCCCATGAAGCGCCCCAAAATGAGCGAGACGCTCCCTTGCGCCACACAGCATGGGGCGCACCCGTAGTTTTGAGAAGAAATAACCAGGATTATTTCCAGATTACATTAGCTCACCGCACACCTTACCCTGGCTAATCCTAGCTAATCCTAACTAATCCTAGCTAGTCCTAACGCCTAGACGGATTGATATTGAACTGGTTTCTTCGCCCTGTGCGCCGCTGTCAACACCTTGCGCCTCCGTTCTAAGGAACCGACGCGCCCGACGCCCAAGAATACGTAGACGAGCTGCTCCTCGCCCTCTGCGAGCGCTGTCACCTGACCGCGCGCGAGCGCGTCATCTTGAAAGAGGCGCTGCAGGGCAAGGACAACCAGAACATCGCCAGTTCGCCGCAACCGGCCCTGGGCACCGTGCAGGCCCATGTGCACAACATTCTGAAGAAAACCGGCACCACCACCCGCCAAGAACTCACCCAGCTGTTCTGGAAGGGATGAAGAACGGCCGAAGACGGCTGATCCCGTAGGGGGCGGCCGCAGCCGGTGTGAGGGAGATTGGATGCAGACTTATCGGAGTCGCCTTCGACGATGGTCAGCTTGGCATCGTCGATGTTCACGGTGAACTGGTCGGTCACGTCATTGCCATCGGAATCGATGACGACGGCTTGGCCGGAAACCTTGACAGGGTACTCGCCCGCATCGGTGCCCGTTGCAGAAGCCTCAACGCCGGAAACGTAGAAGGTCTGACCATTGATCTGGAACTCCAGGGCCTCGAAACCGGATACGGACTTCTCGGTGCCATCGTAGGTCACGGACTTGGAGTTAGGAGTGAGGGCAATCTGGTACTTCTCGCTACGGTCGGTAACGGTCAGGGTTCCATACGTCTTGTTGATCTGATAGTTGTCCAGATTGGTTCCCTCGTTGGGGATGCATTCGAATGCATTCTCAGAGGAGCCGACGATCTTCTGCGAGCCGGTGAAAGAATAGGTGGCACCTTGGCCATCGACCCAACCAGTATCCCGGGCAGCCTCCCCAACGGTGACCTTGTGATTGGTCAAGGGCTTGCCGTCGTACTCCTTGGAACCACTCGCGGAGGTCAGGGTGACCGGACGCTTTTCGACCGTCAATTTACCTTCGTTCTTCACGATGTTGTAGTATTCGGCAATAGACGGGTCGAGCGTTACACGAATCGCATTTTTCGATGTGCCACAATCGGTCTGAGAACCTACAAACTCTATTTCCATATGGTGAATAATAACCGAGTCTTTGTTGGCTATGCGTCGTTTGAATGCAATTACCCCTCTAATAAAACAATATTTGTTACTTTTCAGCACTATCAAACCAGATTCTGCCTCCTGCGAATTAGGCACCCACCCCATCAAGACCACGAAGCATCCCCGCCCTCAGCCTCGGCCTGCTAGTCGTGTGCCTGTTCACCTGGGAGAAAGCATGCCAAAGGCAGCGCTGGACCATGGTTTGCGGCCACACCTCCGCAACCGCGCGATGAGGACGACGAGGTCCCTGGCGAGGTATATGCCGTCGACGAAGACGACCCTGTGGACCTCGTCAACGCACTCGGGCATGGGCCAGACCTCCCGGAACTCGGCCGTCCTGCGCCTGAAGGCCCGCCCGCCGCAGTAGGGGCAATAGACGGCCTTCATGGGCACCTCTTCCGAAAGGGTTTTTGACGGTTCCGGAAAAGGTTATCTACCTGCGGTAACGATAGGCAACCGGACACACATTCTGTCCGAGCGGTTAAAAGCGGGCACGGAATTTAAACGGCTGAAAAAGGGGCATCGACCTGCGCCGATGCCCCCAACGTGGACACACATTTTGTCCTATAAGCCTAAGCCTTAGCCAACAGATTGCCTGCACAAAAAACATGGCCACCCGCAAAGGGTGGCCATGTAGATTCTATCTGCAAGAAATCTTTTGCGTGCGTGGTGTGCTTTCGCTCATTCAGTCATGCGCACCTTCGCGCTTTCACACTCTAGCACGTTCATGCGTTCACGCTTTCCGCATTCTCGCGTTCGCGCTTTCGTATTGGTCTATACGCCTGTACGAATTACCACGTGCGGGAATTCATCTGGCGGAACTGAGCAACGGTTGGAGCGTGCGAATTCATGCCGCCGTCAACGTTGATGATCTGTCCCGTGGTGTAGGTACTTTCATCGGAGCCAAAATATACGGCTGCATGAGCAATGTCTTCTGGGCAACCGTAGCGGTTAACCATGATGCTACCCAAGAAGATATCTTTGAGCATCTGAGGAACCTTCGCCTCGTTTTCTGGCGTAACAATCAAGCCTGGACGGATGCAATTGCAGCGGATGTTGTCTTTGCCGTATTGCAAGGCAACGTATTGCGTGAAGATGTCTACGCCCGCCTTGGCGCATGCATAAGCGGTAGAACCTAAGTCGCCTGCACATGATGCCATAGAGCCAATGTTGACGATTGCGCCGCCACCAATTTCTTTCATGTAGGGGATAGCGCACTTCGTTGCATAGAAGGTGCCGCGCAGGTCGCTTTCCAAAATAGCGTCCCACATTTCAAGGGTGAGCTCGTCAACACGACCGTCCTTGAGGGCAACGTTTGCTGCATTGTTTACCAAAATATCGAGCTTGCCGTATTGCTCTACAGTGTCTGCAATAAGCGCTTCGATGCTTGCTGGTTCGGTAATGTCGAAATAGTGGAAGCTTGCCTTGCCGCCTGCTTCAACAATTTGATCAACTACAACTTGGCCTTTTTCGGCACGACGACCACTAATAACAACCGTTGCGCCCTCGGCTGCGTATACCTTTGCGATACCGATGCCAATACCGCTGGTGGAACCCGTTACGATAGCAACTTTGCCTTCGAGTCTACCCATTGTGTTCCCTTTCTCGTTCAAATAATCGATAAGGTATTTGTATTCCTTTTTTGCGTGTTTGTGAATATTTGCATAGAAAAAGCGGATGGCAGGCGTGTGGATTTCGGCAGGAAGGGAAGGGGCCGGCCGCGTTGCGTGCACTGCCTTATTCTTTTCTGCAGGAAAATATGTTGAGCTGCTCGTTTTTCTGTTTGAATAGTAGGCAGATTTAGCATGGTCAGAGGCTGCTAGCAAACAATTTACCCCCTCAACAAAACGCTTGCTCTCTGACATGCCATGCTCGCGCACAAAGTTGGGGCCTTCCCGGACGGGGAGGCCCCTTTGCTGATTATCTTAGCGCTTCATTTGAATGGAGCTGCACCAATGGTATCCGTGCTTATTTATAGTTGTTGCGCTTTCTGAACGTGAAGAGCGCCCCAGCACCGGCAGCGATCGCAACGCCGCAGATGCCCATTGCATAGAGGGCGGCGCTATCGCCGGTGTGAGGGAGATTGGATGCAGACTTATCGGAGTCGACCCCGACGATGGTCAGCTTGGCATCGTCGATGTTCACGGTGAACTGGTCGGTCACATCGTTGCCCTCGGCATCGGTCACGACCGCCTGACCGCTTTTCGTTACAGGGTACTCGCCTGCATCGGTGCCCGTTGCAGAAGCCTCAACGCCGGAAACGTAGAAGGTCTGACCATTGATATGGAACTCCAGGGTCTCGAAACCGGATACGGACTTCTCGGTGCCATCGTAGGCCACGGACTTGGAGTTAGGAGTGAGGGTGATATGGTACTTCTCGCTACGGTCGGTAACGGTCAGGGTTCCGTACGTCTTGTTGATCTGATAGTTGTCCAGATTGGTTCCCTCGTTGGGAATGCATTCGAATGCATTCTCGGAGGAGCCGACGATCTTCTGCGAGCCGGCGAAAGAATAGGTGGCACCTTGGCCATCGACCCAACCAGTATCCCGGGCAGCCTCCCCAACGGTGACCTTGTGATTGGTCAGCGGCTTGCCGTCGTACTCCTTGGAACCACTCGCGGAGGTCAGGGTGACCGGACGCTGTGCGACGTTCAATGTGGCATAACTAATGGTAATAGCGTAGTGTTCCTTGAAGTATTCCTCACTACCTGAAGGAAACTCTACGTCAAACGTATTATCCGATTCGCCAGCATCCGTCTGAGAACCGGTCATCGTGTATTTAACTCTGCCTTTGTCAGCATCAATCCAACCCTCCCCATCTTCATTAATTCCTACGACAGTAAGAGGGGTGCCGTCATAGATCTTTTCACCATACGAGGAAGACAAACCTACGGTACGCTTTCTAATCTCGATTCGAATTGTCTCTTCATCCAAACCACCTCCCGAAACCTTCAAAATTACGCTGCCGATTTCAGTTCCCGTCACAGTAACGCGAGATGGATCATCCGTTTCCGTCACAGTGATAGCTCCAGTTTCGCCGTCCTTTTCCCAGCTCCAATCATAACTTGACCTTTCTGTCAAGTTTTGATAGCTCGTTATTTCATACCAAAAAATCGGGTCTGTTTTGCCTTTTATTCCCTTAAGCTCGGAGTCGCCTCCCGTATCAGCGAAAGCTGCGACGGGCAGAAAAGATGCTGCCAGCACTGCCGCCAGCATCACCCTCGCAAATCTTTTCGCAAGCGATTGGGAGAGAACTGCAGTTTCGACCTCTCCCCATTTGGAGAATTTGGAATCCATGAAGCTCATGTCTGCTCCAATCGCATCGAATTGAACCAACGTAAAACGCAACACGACGTACAGTGTGTTGCTGCGTTTTTTCGATTTGGTAAAGAATAACCGAATCTTTGTTGGCTATGCGTCGTTTGAATGTAATTACCTCTCTAATAAATCATATTTGTTACTTTTCTGCACCACCAAACCAGATTCTGCCTCCTTCGAATTAGGCACCCACCCCATCAAGACCACGAAGCATCCCCGTCCAGAGCAAGCCCGAGCCGAGCAAGGGACATGCCCGAAAATAATTCTCTGTTAACATGAAATGCAATGTTGCAATAGGGAGCGCACGCTTGAATTGGAGGATACGATGAAGATACAGGTTAAAGAGACCTTGGCCAGGCGCCGGACGGTTTTCGTCCTCACGCTCGCAGCCATAGTCGGCGTTTGCGCTTTCACCTTCTCCGGCACCCAGAATTACGCCTGGGCTGAAGGCAAAACCCCCATTGCCACTTGGAATGAAGTCAAAGCGCCGGGATATGGCGTCGTTGAAGCAAATGAAAAGAACCTTTCGCTTGAAATAAAAATAGATAGCTTGAACGATCACCTGGAGGCCCATATCACGAATAACGACGGAGGTCCAATTCCCCCATCTGTCCTCGAGTTGACAACGAATGATGGACAAACATTAATCGCCAAAATTACAGACCCTATTCCTAATGGCGGCCAAACCGGAGCACCTTCCATTGAAGGCTCGAAACCCACTACCCGATTCACTAAAGCAGAGCTTTACGAAACCGTCACCGTGACCTTCAATATGAACAGCCACGGAACCCAGATCATCAACCCCATTACGGTCAAGAAGGGGACGTCCGTCACCCTGCCCCAGCCCACAGACCCGAATTATGACTTCGGCGGCTGGTTCACCGATGAGAGCCTCACCACCTCGTTCAACGGCACCGCCGCTACGAACATGACCGTCTACGCCAAATGGACCGAAAAGGAAAAGGTCACCGTTTCCTTCGAATCCGAATTCGGGACCGCACCTGAAGCCGTGACCGTGAACAAGGGCCAAGTCGTCGAACTCCCCAATCTAGGCACTGACGGCGACTACACATTCGTTGGCTGGATCATGAAGGGCTCCGAAGGCACCGATCCCTTTATCGGCGAATACACCGCTAAAGAAAACATCACCTTCACGGCTGCCTGGGAAGCTCCCTCCACTCCCATCATCGAAATGGTCGATGTCACCTTCGACATGAACGGCCACGGCGACAGTGTGACCAAGCAGACCGAGAAGGGCAAGCCCATCACCCTTATCGATAATCCCACCGCCGAAGGCTACACCTTCAAGGGCTGGACCTACGACAAGGAAGGCAAGCAGGCCTTCGACGCCAAGAAGAACGCAGACCAGGACACCACCCTGTACGCCCAGTGGAAGAAGAATGCCGACTCCGCTCCCACCAACTCAACAATCCCCCGGACCGGTGACAACCAGATGGCACTCCTGGCATCCCTCTGCTTCAGTGCAGCAGCCCTGATCGCAGTCGGCATCGCGTTAACCTCGTATCGCAAATGCAAGCACGCATAAAGCATACGTGACGTTACCGTTCTAATTCTCGATCTAAACAGAGGGGAGTCCCGCGGGACTCCCCTTCCCATTCGTGTACCTAATTACGCTGTTCCTACTAAAATTGGGAATTCTATTCCCAATTTTCTCCTATTCCCACTCTATGAATCGAAAGTGCGGGCATTTCCATGTCGTCTCGTATTTTATACGGAAAACGAACGTGGCGATACACGGCGATACTCAACGGCACAAAAGTGAGACAAAACTGCTCTGATAATAGAAACTCAAATGAAACTCAAGGGTGTTGAGTTTCATTTTTGTCCCAGTAGCAAAAAGGGCAGGGTAGAGCGGCCAAATCCTCCCCTTTTCAGGTGATCTGAAGCGACATCACATGCAAGCCACCAGCGACAATTGCAAACCTATAGTTAAAAACTCTCTCCAGTTTGCTCCGGCTTGTCGCAGTTTGTTCTAGTTCGCCCAATTTATACCCAGTCTCAAAAATTGCCGAAAATCCATGTGGTCAAATTTGAGTCACGGATATCCATACAATTTTGCTCATTCTTTGGGGTCACGCTGGGTCACGGCCTAACCGGATATCCAATCGGAAAGGACGGCTGCCGTCTCGCGATTGGCGGAGTAGTGCATCCAGCGGCCGTCCTTGCGGCAGCTGACCAGCCCGGCGGCGCAGAGTTGCTTCACATGGTGGGAAAGGGTGGGCTGGGTGATGTCCATCTGCTCAAGAATCTTGCACGCGCAGATATCGTCCTTGTCCTTGATGGCCTGGTAGATGCGCAGGCGCGTGGGGTTGCCCAGCGCCTTGAACGCCGCCGCGAGGCTCTCGTTGTCCATGGTTTCCTCCTGTCTGTCTGGCAGCTTCAGTATATCACGCAAATTCATATATTGACATATATCTATGTGAATCCTATAATGTCATTGTCGTCATAACATAGATATATATCGATATATCAATATGAAAGGAGTCCCAATGGAGTCCATCGGAACGTTCATCTTGGACCAGGTGCTGAAGATGCAGTGGCTGAGCGAACTGATCGCCGCCTTGCTGGGCGCGCTAGGCATTGACGCAGCGGGCCAGTGGGGCGGCACGCTCCACTTCTTCATCTATGACACGGTGAAGATCGTCATCCTGCTGTGCGTGCTCGTCTTCGCCATCAGCTACATCCAGAGCCACTTCCCGCCCGAGCGCAGCCGCAAGATCATGGGCCGCTTCAAGGGAATCTGGGGAAGTGTGGTGGGAGCACTGCTGGGAACGGTGACGCCGTTCTGCAGCTGCAGCTCGATCCCGCTGTTCATCGGGTTCACCCGCGCGGGCCTGCCCCTGGGCGTCACCTTCAGCTTCCTCATCAGCTCGCCCATGGTGGACCTGGGCAGCCTGGTGCTGATCATGAGCATCTTCGGCCCGGGCGTTGCCGTTGCCTACACGGTGGTTGGCCTGCTCATCGCCATCGCCGGCGGCACCATCATCCAGCGCATGGGCATGGAGGAGCACCTGGCCGACTTCGTCCGCGGCGACGCGCCGGCGGACGCCGAGCTCCTGTCCATGACGGTGCCCGAGCGCCTGGCCTATGCCCGCAAGGAGACCTGGGGCACGTTCAAGAAGGTGTTCCCGTACATCCTGCTGGGCGTGGGAATCGGCGCCTTCATCCACAACTGGATCCCCGCCGAGTGGATCGAGCTTGTCCTGGGCGACGGCAACCCCTTCGCCGTGGTGCTGGCCACCCTCGTCGGCGCGCCTATCTACGCCGACACATTCGGCGCCATCCCCATCGCCGAGGCCCTGTACTACAAGGGCACGGGCCTGGGCACGGTGCTGGCCTTCATGATGAGCGTCACCACGCTGTCCATCCCCAGCCTGACCATGCTCTCCCGCGTCATCAAGCCGAAGCTGATGGTGACGTTCGTGGGGCTGTGCATCGTCGGCATGTGCATAAGCGGCTACGTGTTCAACTTCCTGCAGCCGCTGTTCTAACCGGTTAGGAGCCCGCACGGTGCGGGCGCGTCGAAAGGAGAAATTGTCATGGGATTGTTCGGATTCGGAAAGAAGAAGGAAGAGAAGGCCGCCGTTCCCTGCGCGTGCAATGATGGCGCTCCGCAGATGAAGGCAGAGCCCTGCGGCTGCGGAGGCGCCCGCCAGGTGAAGGTGCTGGGGTCCGGCTGCTGCCACGAGCTGAACGAGAACGCCCAAGCGGCCATCGCCGAGCTGGGGCTCGAGGCGGAGCTTGAGTACATCACCGACATGGACCGCATCATGGGCTACGGCGCCATGAGCCTGCCTGCGCTGGTCGTTGACGGCAAGGTCGTGTCCGCTGGCATGGTGCTCACGCCGGCGGAAGTCGCAGCGTACTTGAGGTAGGAGGAACCATGGAGATCAGATCGACCCGAGGCAACGCGATACTTTTCTGGAAGGTCGCAGACGGCGATACCGTGGAGGCCGGGCAAGTAGTTGCTTCCCTCGAGCAGGGCAAGGGCACGATGGAGGTCGTGGCACCGTGCGCTGGAAAGATTGGCATTGCCTGCAAGGGCGGCATGGTGTCCGAGGGCCAGCTCCTGGCGACGGTGGGCTGATGCTGAACGTCGTGAAGAGCCCCTACCGCACCGCTTACGAGAACCTCGCCTTCGAGCAGGAGCTTCTTCGCACGGGCACGCCCTTCCTTTTCACCCACCGGGACGCCCCCTGCGTCTCAGTGGGCTTCAACCAAGACATTGAAGCGGAAGTCGACGCCGCACTTGCCAAGGAGCTGGGTGTCGACATCGTCCGGAGGCAAAGCGGCGGCGGGGCGGTCTACCGCGACGAGGGGTGCGTGGCATTCTCGATGGCGGTGCCGCGTGATTTCCTTCCGCGCGCCATGGAGGTTCCCGAGCGGGCCCTGATGGCCCTGGGCGTGCCGGCCGTCCGAAACGACCGCAACGACGTCTACGTCGCCGGTCGCAAGGTATGCGGATGCGCATGGCAAGACGCTGGCGACCTGGTCGTGTTCCACGGCAGCGTGTTGTTCGATGTTGACCTGGACGCGATGGATCGCCTGCTTGCCCCCGGCAAGAGGAAGTACTGCGGCACCGCCATGAGGTCTGTTTTCGCCCGCGTGAGGAACATCAAGGATTTGGTTCCGCAGATGACAGCTGACGAGTTCCAGGGAGCACTCGAGAGAGCGCTCCTCGCCTCCGTTTCCTTGGGTGCGATGTGATTTCCGCCGGTCTCTTTCACGTGCGCCTCCGTCAGCTCCCTGACCGTGAGAAGCCTAGGGGGTGCGATCGTAATAAGAAAACCCCAGTTAAACTGGGGTTTTCTTATTGCACAAAGCCTATACGGGCTACTTTCACTCTATAGTTGAAAACTTTCTCCAGTTTGTCCCAGTTTGTCGCAGTTTGTTCTAGTGAATCCTATTTACACCCAGTCTCAAAAATCGACGTTTGGGCATGCGGTCAAATTTAGGTCACGGTTTTTCGGAGTGCCCGAGGCTTTTTCGTGGGTCACGTGAGGTCGCGAATAGCACCTAGTTCTTGGGTCCAGTCTTATGTTCGTTTAAGCAGACTTCAGGCGACATTGCACCGTGCGGCTACACATTTGATAGAATCTCCCCAGTCAATCATCGGAGGACAATTAGCGCAAGTGGCTTACATATGATGTCACCAACCTGCACGTTTGCAAAATGATTTGGACATTGTTCGTTTGGAATAATCGCAAGTGGCTTGGTGCTAATCGGTTATGAGTTTCAAATGTCCCCATTGGGACAATTTGTCCCGGTCGAGCTAATCCAGCAATTTCCTTGAATCTTGCAGTTTCTCGAGAGCCTTTTCGCAACGCTCCATGCACTTCAAGCTTTTCTTCATTTGGGAGATAAGCTTTTTGTCTTGACCGTTTTCCTTATTCGACAGCTTCTCGATTTCGGCGCGTAGCTCCTCTGCGCAGTTCTGCATTCCTTGTTGCGCTAGAGAGGCGATGTCGTAGCGTCCGTATTTCTTGACGGCGATTTCAGAGCAGAACGCTAGAAGCTTGGAACATTCGCTTTGCACGAAAGACTCGGACGATTGCACGGCAACGCTCGCCGCCGTGGTTACACCTGATCCCGCGAGGCCAAGCAACGCGCCTCCGCCTGTTAGAATCGCAGTTCCGCCAGCCATGCCCATGCCGCCAACTGCAAGCGAGCCTCCTCCGACGAAAGCCAGGCTGGCGCTAGTCAATGCTGCACCTGAGAGCCCGACAACCGCATCGCCTGCGATGAGCACTGCAATTTCAGGAGCGAAGAACAATGCGCCTCCTGCAGTCGCCGCGGTGACCGCAAGCGTCGCTACCGCTGCAGCAGCCACCCTTTTTCGATTGCCGGTTATCGTTCCGATCGCATGCGTGTATGCCTTTTGAATTGCCTTCACATCGGTGCTGTCAATGTAGTTCTGCCCCTTGCAGAAAACGTCGCCAAGGTAGTCGGTCTTGACCTTGAGTTTCTTATAAGGCTTGTTCTCTTCGAGACCTAGCTGGTAGTAAGGCGTAAATCTAGATAGCTCGAGAACCAGCAGGTCAATCCAGGAGCGGTCTTCGACATCGTTGGAGATCTCTTCCATTAAATCGAATGCTTGCCTGCCGCTGCGGATGAAGAATTCATCTCTGGCCACATCCAGGGATTCGCAGACGGTGGCCTCCCATTCGTCCTTCCATCTTGTTTTCACTAGCGCCAGATCCGCCTTCTTCGTGCTCAGGATGTCAAAGGCCACCATCATCGACTGGAAGGAGTACAGGAGCCTGGTTTGGTCAGAGTTGAGCGTCAAGAATCGATATTTTGCGGAAAGCCTCTGAAGCTCCTGTTCCCTTAGTTGCTTCTGCCTCTCATGTTCGGCCATCGCTTTCTTGTACACGGTTGCGACGTCTTCCTTGATGTATTTGGCGTCAAAGAAGCAAGCGACGGCGAACCTTCCGATGCCGGGATAGTTGATGTTCAGGAAGAACGCCTTGGCGAATGCGGCCTTGTTTCCCTTGGAAGCTATCCCTGCCTTAATAGCGCTGCCAGCGGAATTGACTGCTAGGAACGTGCCGCTGGAAACGGTGCACATCCTCGTGAGGGCCCTGTTGTTGATCGGCAGAAAGCCCTTCGGATCCAATCGGTCGAGCTCCGCAAACGAAGCTATGCGCTTCGTTTTTATCTCCGAAGCAAGTCTCGAGACGGTGTAGAAAACGCGGACGACGACTTCGTTTGCGAGAACGAAAAGGGACTGCTCCAGCAATTGCGTGGCCAAGCCCATCTCCGTCCTGAAGTCGAAGCGGACAGGCTTTCCTTCCGAATCCTTGAAGTAGGTGCCATTGAACAGCTTGGAGACCCATTTCGAGAACGAGATCTCGCTTTCCTTGTAGTTGACCTTAACGTTCTTGAACAGCGGCGTGGAAGAAAGCTCTTTTAGCATGGACAGAATGGGCCCCGGGATGCCGGTTCCCTTGCCGGCCTTTTGGTTCGACCCGTCTATGTCGCTGACAAGGTGGAACAGCCAATTGAACGTACCGATGGCGATCTTCTCGGGGACGTTCTTCCCTACAAGGGCGTTTTCGGGGAACAACAGCTTGATGAAGTTGCCGTCCGTGTCGGTGCCGTAGCCCGTGCCCGTAAATTGGCCGAGGATGGAGAAGAAGAGGCCGAGAACGGTAGGATGGTGTGAGAAATCTCGAAGGTGGTGCTGAAGCCCTCCTCCGAACTCAGGGGTAAGCTTGTCCTGAGGAATTGGGAATTTGTCTTCCAAGAACTTGATTGCCTTGGCCAGGACTTCGGTGCTGCATCTGCCGTCCTTGTCGAATATGGCCTTATCGTTTGGAAGGTCGCAGCCGAAGGCCCTCGCTGCGTCTATGACAATCTTGTCGGCTTCCTTACCACCGATCTTCGCTGCCTCTTCGATAGATAGAGGCTTGCCGAGAAACACGCTGAGCAGCCCGGTCAACAAGCCGCTTCCTGCGGCGATCCCATAGTCCAGCCTACTCGCCTTGTCTACCGCGTCGTCGAATTCGAATTCCAGGGCTTCGAAGGAATCGAGAATCGAAAGTTCATTGGAGGCTGGGCTTATGTCGAGTGTGCCGGCACTCGATACCGGGATGATTTCAAAATTGCTCATGTGCGGTCTTTCTCTTAGCGATGCGCTTTACACATCTCATCAATTATCCCACCTTTAATAACCGCCTTAGGAACATTCAGCTATATGGAGGAACTCTGGGACAATTTGTCCCAGCTGATCTCCTTAGAATCCCTCCCACTGCTGCTTGGTTGCTAAACGGAATCTTACAGATGACATTCTAAATTTACGTTTGCAAGCACCATGTCCATTAGGACCGTTGTGTTAGACCGCTTTGGATAAGTGTCCTATGCACAGTACACGCAGCAGGACCCCCAATTGCGACAATTCCATCATCAGGAAAGATGGAGGTTGCAATGGAAGACGTGCTCACCCAGCTGACGAGGCAGTTCCTCCCGCAGATGACGGCTGCCGAGAAGAGCAGGGCCCTGAGATCGCTCAAGGCGCTGATAGACGCGGAGTTGTTCGACCTCGCGGCAAGCGAGGGGGCGGAAGACGATCCCGACAGAGCCTGCCCCTGGTGCGGCTCCCCGCATTACGTGAAGAGGGGGCGAGACGGGCGCGGCCGTCAGCGGTTCCTCTGCCGAGGGTGCGCCAGGACCTTCACCGACGCCACCATGCGCATCTTCTCCACCACCAAGCTCGACAGGTCGGCCTGGATGAGGTTCGCGGAGTGCCACGTGGACATGCTCCCGCTGCGCGAGTCGGCGGAAAAGTGCGGCGTGTGCCTCAAGACGGCGTTCTTCATGCGCCACAGGCTGCTCGAGGCCATGGCCAAGCGCATGCCCGCCTTCCGCGTGGAGGCCGGCGGCGGGGCCGAGCTCGACGAGTGCTTCTTCAGGGAGAGCTTCAAGGGAAACCGCTCCAGGTCGGAGTCCGGCGTGCCCAGGAAGCCCCGCGCAAGGTCGCAGGGAACCGACGGGCACGAGAAGATATGCGTGCTCACCGGCATCAACGACGCCGGCGACATCTTCTACGAGATCGCGGGGAGGGGCGGCCTCGACGAGGCGGCAGCCAGGGAGCTGCTCGCCGACAAGCTCGCGGTCGGCGCGATAA
>NZ_JBNPLM010000019.1:0-39874 GCF_050313495.1 Collinsella sp. SGI.178
GCAAGAAAACGGGATGCGCCTTCCGGCGCCTGCCTTCGGCGTGCGTGCACATCTTGGCGTACCATCTCGGGTGTGCCCGCCCAGACATTACTCCTACTTTTGCGCCACTTTGCAGACCGTTCGATCGGCTGTCCGTGTGCGCGGGTATACTCAAAACGATACTTTTCCTATGCAATACGATGCGGGTTCGCCCTGCACGATTCGAAGGGGGCCGTGATGGAGAGGATACTCGGCGTTAATCTCTCTGGCTGGTTTATTCCCGAGCCTTGGGTGACCCCGTCGCTGTACGCGGCGACAGGTGCGTCCAATGCGGCGGAACTGCAAGAAGCCATGGGCACTGCTGCCTATAACGAGCGCATGCGTCGCCATTATGAGACATTCGTAAGCGAAGATGATTTTCGCCGTATGGCGCAGATTGGTCTCAATGCCGTGCGTTTGCCGGTGCCCTGGTATGCCTTTGGCTCGCAGGAGTCCGATGCGTCCTACATTTCGGTTATCGACTACATTGACCGTGCAATTGAGTGGGCTGCCAAGTACGACATTCGCGTGCTGCTCGATCTAGCGACTGTGCCCGGTGGCCAGGGCGATTCCAACGATTCGCCCACCACGCCGGAGGCTGTTGCCGAGTGGCATTCGTCCACCAACGGTCGTCACGTTGCGCTCGACGTGCTGGAGCGTTTGGCCGATCGCTACGGCGAAGCCGAAAGCCTTCTGGGCATTGAGCTGCTGGATGCACCTCGAATGAGTGTCCGCAAGAGTCTCTTTACCATGACGGATGGCATTCCGGCCCACTACCTGCGCAATTTCTATCGCGATGCCTACGAGCTCGTCCGTTCGTATATGCCCGAGGACAAGATCGTCGTCTTTTCGTCCTCAGGACATCCCAGCGAGTGGAAGCATTTTATGCGCGGCGCCAAGTACAAGAACGTCTACATGGACCTTCACCTGTACCATTACCGCGACGAGCATGCGCTCGACATCACGAGCCCCCGCGGGCTGACGACGGCGATTTCCCGCAACAAGCGCGAGCTTAAAGAAGCGATTTCGACAGGGTTCCCCGTGCTGGTGGGCGAATGGTCGGGCGCGGCGATCTTTGCCAACTCGTCGGTTACGCCCGAGGGCCGCAATGCCTACGAGCGCGTGTTTATCGCCAATCAGCTGGCTTCGTTTGCGCCGGCTGCCGGTTGGTTCTTCCAAACGTGGAAGACCGAGAAACGCATCGCAGCATGGGACGCCCGCGCGGCGCTCGGTACGCTCGAGCGCGGCATGATTGAATAGGTTGATATGACGCAAAACAGCGCCCGTACGGGCAAACTCTATGTGGTCGGAACACCCATCGGCAACCTGGGCGACCTGTCTCCGCGCGTTGGCGAGGCGTTTGCCGCCGCCGATGCGATCTGCTGCGAGGACACGCGCGTGACCTCAAAGCTACTGATGCACCTGGGCATTTTCAAGCCGCTTGTCCGTTGTGACGAGAATGTGATCGCCAGCCGCGCCGCCGGCCTGGTTGACCGCCTGCTGGCGGGGGAGACCCTCGCTTTTGCCTCGGATGCCGGCATGCCGAGCGTGTCCGATCCCGGCCAAGCGCTGGTCGAGGCGGCGCGTGAGGCCGATGTGCCCGTCGAAGTTATTCCCGGGCCCTCTGCTTGCGTCACGGCGCTCGTTTCGTCCGGCATTCCCTGCGAGCATTTTTTCTTCGAGGGCTTTTTGGGCCGAAAACACGGCGACCGTGTACGCCGTTTGCAGCGCCTTGCCGTGGTGCCTGGCGCGCTCATCTTCTACGAGTCTCCACATCGCATCGTGGCGACGCTCGAGGCCGTGGCAGAGGTCTTTCCCCAGCGTGAGGTTGCCGTCTGCCGCGAACTCACCAAGCTGCACGAGGAGGTCTTGCGCGGGCCCGCCGCCCAGCTTGCCGAGGGGCTGCGTGCTCGCGGCGAAGTAAAGGGCGAGATTGCGCTGGTCATCGCGCCACCGAGTGAAGATGAGGAGGCCGGCATCGTGCCGGTTGGCGCAGCGGCAGCGGATCCCGATGAGGCCCTGCGCGCGGATATCCGTGTCGCGCTCGAGGAGGGGGAGCCCGCCTCTGCGGTGGCCAAGCGCCTGTCTCAGAAGTATTCACGCCGCAAGCGCGATGTCTATGCCATGGTGCTCAATATGCAATAGATGGAGGATATCCAGCCCTTGCGTTAGAATCATCCCCTGTATGCAACGTTTTTCTGGAGGACAAACCCCATGGATCAAAGCAAGCCTTCGTTCTTTATCACGACGCCCATCTACTACGTCAATGCCGATCCGCATCTGGGCACGGCTTATTCCACTATCATCGCCGACGTCCAGGCTCGCTATCGCCGCTCCGCCGGCTATAACGTCAAGTTCCTGACCGGCATGGACGAGCACGGCGAGAAGGTCGCCGAGGCCGCAGCCAAGCATGGCATGACGCCGCAGGAGTGGACCGACAGCCAGGCTCCGCACTTCAAGGAACTTTGGAGCAAACTCGAGATCTCCAACGACGACTTCATCCGCACCACCGAGCCGCGCCAGCATCATGCGGTGCAGTATCTATGGGAGCGCATGAAGGAGTCTGGCTACCTGTATAAGGGCAGCTACGACGGTTGGTACTGTGTGCCCGACGAGACTTACTTTACCGACACGCAGGTCCAGAAGGGTGACGAGGAATACGGCAGCGTCGGCCAGCACCTGTGTCCCGACTGTCATCGTCCGCTCGAGCGCGTGCAGGAGGAGTCCTACTTCTTCAAGCTTTCCGCTTTCCAGGACAAGCTGCTCAAGCTCTATGACGAGCATCCCGATTTCGTCGAGCCTGCATTCCGCATGAACGAGGTGCGTAGCTTTGTCGAGGGCGGCCTCAACGACCTTTCCGTGAGCCGTACGAGCTTTGACTGGGGCATCCAGGTTCCATTCGATGAGGGCCATGTGACCTATGTGTGGTTCGACGCGCTGCTCAACTACATGACGGCTGTCGGCTACGGTGTCGACACCGACGAGGCCCGTGCCGAGCTGGCCTATCGCTGGCCTGCGCAGTTCCACATTGTGGGCAAGGACATCATTCGCTTTCACTGCGTCATTTGGCCCGCTATGCTCATGGCCATTGGCGAGGCTCTGCCCGAGCACGTCTTTGCTCACGGCTTCCTGACCGTGCGCAATGCCGAGACTGGCAAGGCCGAGAAGATGTCCAAGAGCCGTGGCAACGCCATTGCCCCGCAGGATGTTATCGACATGCTGGGTGTCGAGGGTTATCGCTACTACTTTATGACCGACGTGGTCCCCGGCACCGACGGCGCTATCAGCTTCGATCGCATGGAGCAGGTCTACAACGCCGATCTCGCTAACAGCTGGGGCAACCTCATCTCGCGTTCGCTCAATATGAGCGGTAAGTACTTTGATGGTTGCGCGCCCGCCAAGCCCGCATCGTTCGATGCGTTCGATAACCCGCTGGCAAAGATCGCCGATGGCCTGGCCGAGCGCTACATGGCCAAGATGGATGTGCTCGATTACGGTGGAGCCAAAGACGAGGTTATGGAGCTCATCCACGCCGCCAACCACTACATCGAGGACTCCGAGCCCTGGGCACTTGCCAAGGACGAGGCCAAGGCCGACGAGCTGGCGTTTGTGATCTACAACCTCCTCGAGGCCATCCGCATTGCCGCTCACCTGCTGATGCCGCTCATGCCCCAGACTTCTACCGAGGCCCTGCGCCGCCTGTCGTGCGAGGACGAGGCCGCGAGCGACGATCTCAAGGGCATTTGCGCTTGGGGTCTGCTTGCCGGTGGTCAGCCCGTCGAGAAGGGTGAGCCGCTGTTCCCGCGCCTGGGTTAAGACGCCGCGCGCCATATCGGCAATCTGCTGTTTAGGTGTAAGGGCATGGCCGCAACGGTCCATGCCCTTTTGTTTCAAGACGCCGCCACCATGCTAAGGAGGCAACTATGACAACTTCGCCTTTGGCAAACCCCACGGCAACAAGGGAGCTGCTGGAGGAGTTTGGCCTTGCGACCAAGCATCGCCTGGGCCAGAACTTCCTGATCGACAACCATGTGATCGAGCGTATTTGCGAGCTTTCCGAACTTGCGGGCGATGAGCGCTTGCTCGAGGTCGGTCCGGGCGTTGGAACGCTCACGCTTGCGCTGCTTCAGGAGGCGGCGTGCGTCACGTCGATTGAGGCCGATCCCGAGCTCGAGCCGGTGCTCGATGCCCATGCCGCCGACTATGCTAACTTCCGCTTTATCATGGGCGACGCGCTCAAGGTGTGCCCGGAGCAGATTGAGCAGGCCGCGGGCGGTGAGCCGACGGTATTTGTCGCGAACTTGCCCTATAACGTGGCAGCGACGATCATTCTGCAGTTCTTCCAGACGATGCCCGCGCTCAAGCGCGCCGTCGTCATGGTTCAAAAGGAGGTTGCCGATCGCATTGCCGCAACGCCGGGCAACAAGACCTACGGCGGCTATACGGCAAAGCTCGGCCTGTATGCGCAGGTGACGGGTCGCTTTGAGGTGCCGCCGCGCTGCTTTATGCCGGCGCCGCATGTGGATTCGGCCGTCGTGCGCATCGACCGTGTTGACGGCGTAGCGCCCGAGGGGCTTGATCGTGAGTTTGTGGCCCGCGTGATTGACGCTGCGTTTGCTCAGCGTCGCAAGACCATCCGCAATTCCATGAGCGCCAACGGCTTTGCCAGGGACGTGCTCGATGCCGCCTTTGAGGCTTGCGGCATCGCACCCAGCACGCGCGCCGAGACGCTTGGCGTTGCCGATTTTGTCCGTCTAGCTCAGGAGCTAATCCATGATGCCTAATGACGAGCGCGTGACGTTTACCAAGAAAAAGAAAACGGTTGCTTGCCCCGTGCCCTTGGCGCCGCTTGCCGATACGCACGCGCACTTGCTCTCGTTTTGGGGCAAGGAAGTACCCGAGACGCTTGTGCGCGCCAAGGCTGCAGGCGTCGACCTGTTGGTGACGATTTTTGATCCCATTGCCGACAAACGCAGCGTGACGGACTATAGCGACTGGCTGGTGCGCGAGATCTTGCCGATGCGGGATATTCCGCAGATAAAATATCTCGCCGGTGTGCACCCCTATGGCGCGCCGGACTATACCGATGACATTCATGCACAGGTCGTTGCTGCGCTTGATGATCCCTTATGCGTCGGTATCGGCGAGATCGGTCTGGACTACCACATGGATTACGACGACGACATCGCGCCGGCGCCCCACAGCGTGCAGATTGACTGCATGGCACGTCAGCTCGAAGTTGCCGTACGCCGCAATGTGCCGGTGGAGTTGCATCTGCGCCACGAGGACGCGGATGGGGAGCGCTCCTCGCATGTGGATGCGTACAACGTGCTGCGCGAGGTGGGTGTGCCTCAGGCCGGTTGCGTGCTGCACTGCTTTGGCGAGGATCGCGCCACGATGGAGCGCTTTGTGGGTTTGGGCTGCTATATCGCCTATGGCGGCGCGGCCACCTTTAAGCGCAACAATGATGTGCGCGAGGCATTTGCGTCAACCCCGCTCGATCGAATTTTGTTCGAGACGGATTGCCCGTATATGGCTCCGGAGCCCATTCGCGGTCTTGAGTGTGAGCCGGCAATGATTTCCATCACGGCAAACGCGCTGGTCAACGACCGTGTCGATCGTACTGGAGAGAAAGCAGAGACAATTGCGCAAGCTGCGTGGGACAATGCCTGCAAACTTTTTCAAAAATAGTTCTTGCGTTCACGGTGGCGCTCCGTTATTCTAATTCCTGCACGCGGGCGTGGCGGAATTGGCAGACGCGTACGGTTCAGGTCCGTATGGGGGCAACCCCATGAAGGTTCAAGTCCTTTCGCCCGCACCATTGATTGAAAGAGCTCCCAGCAATGGGAGCTTTTTTGTTATGGGCCCATCGCAGGGACTTGAACCTGCGAAGGAGCGAGCGTCAAGAAAACGCGGAGCGTTTTTAGCGAGCTGGCGAGTCCGCCGGCAGGCGGGCGAAGCCGGTGCGGATCCGCGCAGCGGATACGCGGACGTCCTTTCGCCCGCACCATTGATTGAAAGAGCTCCCAGCAATGGGAGCTTTTTTGTTATGGGCCTCCTGATGGTGTCACATGGCTGCTTTGTGCGGGTATCCTAGTGCCAACGTGTGCCCATCGGAGGAGAGACCATGCTGTTATCCGGTATTATCGCTGCCCTTACGAGCCTTCTACTTCCCATCATCATTTTGTTGCTACTGCTTCCCAACGCCTGCTATGTCGTTGAACAGCAGCATGCTGTGATCATCGAGCGCCTGGGCAAGTTTAACCGCATCGTCAACGCGGGTTTCCACATGAAGGTGCCCGTGATCGACCGCAAGGCCGCCACGGTGAGTCTGCGCACCATGAAAAACGGTTTTGGGATCGACGTTAAGACCCAGGACAACGTGACTATCGGCCTTGAGGTCTCTGCTCAGTACCACGTGAGCTATGACATGGGAGCCGGCCCGGCAGATTCGGGCATCTACAAGAGCTACTACATGCTGCAGGAGCCCGTCGACCAGATGCGCGACTTCATTACCGATGCCCTGCGCTCTTCCATCCCTGTCTATACCCTTGATGAGGTCTTTGCTAAGAAGGATGACATTGCCAAGGACGTCAACGCCACCGTATCCGAGCAGATGGCCGCCTACGGCTTTACCCTCGTGTCGACGCTCATCACCAAGATCGCGCTGCCGACCGAGGTCGAGAACTCTATGAATGACATCAACGCCGCCCAGCGTAAGCGCGCTGCTGCGCAGGAGCTCGCTGAGGCCGACCGCATCAAGCGCGTTACCGAGGCGACCGCCGAGGCCGAGGCAATGGAAAAGGCGGGCGAAGGCATCGCCAACCAGCGCAAGGCCATCGCGCTGGGTATCAAGGATTCGCTCGAGATTATCCAGGAGACGGGCGTCGGCAACGATGAGGCCAACCAGCTGTTCATGTTTACGCAATGGTCCGAGATGATGACGGAGTTCGCTCGCACGGGTAAAACATCGACGGTCGTGCTGCCGAGCGACTTTTCGCAGTCGGCCTCTATGTTCGAGCAGATGCTGACCGCCGGCAAAGTTCAAAACGATTCGAAGGAGTAGGCGCGCGTGAAGTGCACCGTTGTATGCGTCGGTAAGCTCAAAGAGCGTTTTTGGAAGGATGCCTGCGCCGAGTACACCAAGCGCCTGGGCGCCTATGCCAAGGTGGATATGCGCGAGGTGGCCGATATCGACCCGGCCAAGGCGGGCGGCGTGGATGCCGCGCGCGACAAGGAGGGAGCGGCGATTCTTGCAGCCCTGCCGCCCCGAGCGCATGTGATTCTGCTGGCCATTGAGGGCAAAGAGCGCTCGAGTGAGGAACTCTCGGCGCGGCTCGATGATCTTATGTTGCGAGGCAACAGCGACATCGCCTTTGTGATTGGCGGATCGGACGGCGTGAGCGACGATGTTCGCTCACGAGCTGACGAAATGCTCAGCTTTGGACGCATTACCTTGCCGCATAACTTGGCGCGCGTGGTGCTGCTGGAGCAGGTCTACCGCGCCTGCAAGATTAGCCGTGGTGAGCCGTATCACAAATAGGTCGGCAACACGAAACAATGCCGTGGGACAATAGCTCTCGATTTGAAGAACCTGTCTGAGAGGACTATGAGATATGAAGATTGGATTTGTCGGTTTTGGCAATATGGCGAGCGCTATGGCCGATGGCTGGATTGCCGCCGGTGTGGCTGCGAGCGACATGTGTGCCTGCGCGGGCCGCTACGATGCCCTGGTTGAGCGCTGTGAGGCGCGTGGGATACTTGCCTGTCGTGATGCGGCGGAGGTTGTCGCTGTATCCGATATCGTGGTTGCTGCGGTCAAGCCGCACATGATCGAGAAGGTCTTCGCTCCGCTCAAGGATGCTCTTGCCGATAAGGTCGTCCTTTCGGTCGCCTGGACTTGGGACAGTGTCAAGTGGGAGCAGGTCCTGCCGGGTGTCGCGCACATCTCGACGGTCCCCAATACACCGGTTTCGGTGGGCGAGGGCGTCATCGCCTGCGAGAAGTCCTCTACGCTCAACGGCGAGCAGCGTGCCGTGGTCCTCGACCTGCTCGGAAAGCTTGGCACTGTCGTTGAGCTCGATACGAGCTTGCTGTTTGTGGGCGGTACCGTGGGCGGTTGCGCCCCGGCATTTGTTGCCATGGCGATTGAGGCCCTGGGCGACGCGGCCGTCAAGCACGGCATTCCGCGCGCCGACGCCTATCGCATTGTGAGCCAGATGGTTCTGGGTACGGCGAAACTGCAGCTTGCAACTGGGCAGCATCCTGCGGCGATGAAGGATGCCGTGTGCTCGCCCGGCGGCGCAACCATCAAGGGCGTCGTCGCGCTCGAGGACGCCGGCATGCGCAGCGCCCTGGTCAAGGCCATCGACGCCACCCTTCAGTAAACCTGCCATTTAGGGACAGGTTTATTTTGGCAGGTTTTTCCTGCGGTTTTATCTCTATAGCGAAAAGCGCCCCGCAACCGGGTTGATACCGGTTGCGGGGCGCTTGCGTTTGCCCAGATAAAACCGACCAAAATAAACCTGTCCCTAAATGGCAGGTTAGTCCCAGAAGCTGTCTTGATCTTCTTCGGATTTGGGCCCGCGGTCGACGTAGAGCTTATGGGTGCGCTTCTCCATTACAAAGGCAAGAATCGCAAACAGCAGGATGCCGCCGGCGAAAAGGATGGCAAAACCGGTGCGGGTGCCAAACAAAAAGGAAAAAACTGCGTCCATTGGGTGCCTTCTTGCGTAGTTGAGTTGGGTCGTAAACGCTCATAAGTATATACTTGCCCATACATGTACAAGGTTGCAACCTAAATGGAATGTATATCGCCGGAGGATCTAATGCTTGATATCAAGTTTGTTCGCGAGAACCCCGATGCCATCGATACCGCCATGGCTAACCGCCAGACGTCTTGGGATCGCGAGAAGTTCTTTGAGCTCGACGATGAGCGTCGTGCCGTCATCACCGAGGTCGAGGAGCTCCAGGCCACGCGTAATGCCGAGTCCAAGAAGATCGGCGCCCTGATGAAGGAGGGCAAGAAGGACGAGGCCGAGGCCGCCAAGGAGGCCGTGCGCGCCGTCAACGAGAAGATCGACGGTCTGGCCGAGCGCCGCACCGCTCTCGAGCAGGAGCAGTACGACTTTATGGCTCACCTGCCCAACATCCCCTGCGAGGCCACCCCGTACGGCAAGGACGAGGACGAGAACATCGAGCGCCGTCGTTGGGGCACCCCGCGCGTGTTCGACTTCGACTTTAAACCGCACTGGGATCTGGGCACCGACCTCGACATCCTCGACTTCGAGCGCGGCAACAAGCTCTCCGGTAGCCGCTTCACCGTTCTCGGTGGCGCCGGCGCCCGTCTGGAGCGCGCCCTCATCAACTTCTTCCTCGATACGCACACCAGCCGTGGTTTTAAGGAGTGGTGGCCGCCCATCGTCGTCAAGCGCCAGACCATGTTTGGCACGGGCCAGCTGCCCAAGTTCGAGGACGACGCCTATCATGTCTCGGGCGATAACTTCCTGATCCCCACCGCCGAGGTCGTGCTTACCAACCTGCACGCCGGCGAGGTTCTCGATGCCGACACCCTGCCGCGCCGCTACACCGCCTTCACCCCCTGCTTCCGCGAGGAGGCCGGCTCTGCTGGTCGCGACACCCGCGGCATCATCCGCCAGCACGAGTTCGACAAGGTCGAGATGGTCAAGTTTGCCAAGCCGGAGGAGTCCGACGAGGAGCTCGAGAGCATGACCGCCGAGGCCGAGTTCCTGCTTCAGCAGCTGGGTCTTCCGTATCGCGTGATTAGCCTGTGCACCGGCGACCTGGGCTTCTCTGCCCGTCAGACCTACGACATCGAGGTCTGGCTGCCGAGCTACAACGCCTACAAGGAGATTAGCTCCTGCTCCAACTGCGGCGACTTCCAGGCTCGCCGCGCCAACATCAAGTATCGCGATCCCGAGAACTTCAAGGGCTCGCGTTACCTGCACACCCTTAACGGTTCCGGTCTGCCGGCTGGCCGCACCATGGCCGCCATTCTGGAGAACTACCAGAACGCCGACGGCACCATTACGATCCCCGAGGTTCTGCGTCCTTACATGGGCGGCCTCGAGAAGATCGAGCCGGTCGCGTAGGTTTGCTGCATAAGCGATTTGCGGGGGCGCCCCTATCCGGGGCGCCTTTTTTGTGCGCGGAGCCTTACCATGTCGCGCGGACAGTTCAATAGAAAATACACGAACAAGTGTTCTGTATACGGTCGTCTACCTGCTATGCTTTTACTAGATACGAGCGAGAGAAGGGGGATGTGATGGACCTGTTTGATGAGCGGGTAGTTTTGTTTGAGAGCGATGAAGGTGGGGAGCACCTGCTAGTTACGTGTGAGCCATCGGGTATGGGTGGCTTGGTGGTGAGGCAAACGAGTGAGGGTCCGTTGACCCAATGGTGCTTTGAGGAGTCGCCACATGTAGTTGAGACCTTTGTGACGCACGAAGGGCTTGCAACACTCGAACGGTTCTATGGAGTCGGGACTTCTAACCAGGTGGCACGCATGCTGAGTATCTCGTTTGCCGAGTATGATTGCGCCCAGCGGGTGCGCTCGCTATTGAGGGATCTCGGTGTTGGGTTCGATGTGGTTGAAAAGCCGATCGATCGTATGGGAAACGGTGATACATGCGGAGCTGCATGAGGAAAATGGTCTAGAAAAAAATCAAGATTGTGCTTGACTCCAATTAACTAAAATGGTTTCATATGTCTTGCGCTGCGGCGTTACCTCAGCTGGATAGAGGGTCTGACTACGAATCAGAACGTCATAGGTTCGAATCCTATACGCCGCACCAATCGAACTTAAAGCCTCCGGCAACGGGGGCTTTTCTTTTTTGGAAGCCATGCATGGATTCGAACCTCGGTCGAGGCGCGAGCGTAAAGAAAACGCGGAGCGTTTTTAGCGAGCGGGCGAGCGCGCCGGCAGGCGGGCGAAGCCGGTGCGGATCCGCGAAGCGGATGCGCGGAATCCTATACGCCGCACCAATCGGACTTGAAGCCTCCGGTAACGGGGGCTTTTCTTTTTTGGAAGCCATGCATGGATTCGAACCTCGGTCGAGGCGCGAGCAGCATAATCACCACATCGTAAAATTTTTTCAAATTGTCGCTTGACCCGTCGGGGCCTCGCGTGCATAATAATCCGTGCGTTGCGGCGTTACCTCAGCTGGATAGAGGGTCTGACTACGAATCAGAACGTCATAGGTTCGAATCCTATACGCCGCACCAATTGACTTTAAAGCTCCCGGCAACGGGGGCTTTTCTTTTTTGGAAGCCATGCATGGATTCGAACCTCGGTCGAGGCGCGAGCGTAAAGAAAACGCGGAGCGTTTTTAGCGAGCGGGCGAGCGCGCCGGCAGGCGGGCGAAGCCGGTGCGGATCCGCGAAGCGGATGCGCGGAATCCTATACGCCGCACCAATTGAGCTTAAAGCCTCCGGCGACGGGGGCTTTTCTTTTACGCCGCCATTCGACCCCAGACACTCGACTGGAATCGTGCGCCTCCGCCCGCGGGAGACTATTTCTTATCGACTCGTGTAAGATTCCGAGTAGATGTCGCGGTCCATCCGCGACCACTCCTTCGCTAGACGACCGATCAGGGTGATATTTCGTGGCAGAGCGTCCGACATACAAGCTCAGGTTTCTCGACCCCAAAAAGCGTTTTCCATCGATGCCAGAGCAACCCGCGGGGCGCTCGTATGGTGTTGTCTGGAAAGTTTTTGGCGAGGATCCTAAAGAGTCTTGCTACGTCGTCGAATTCGTAGGCAAAAGTCACATATCGCTTTTGGGCTACGTGAGCGTGTCAGGTGAGGTCTATAAGGTTGACGGCCCTGTTCAGAAAGTGCCATTGCCCAAGAACCCCGACATGAAATTGGTCCTTGACGAGTCCGATTCCAGTGTTGGCGAGATTTTGGTGCGGGGAGCCAACGGTGCAATGCGCGCTTGCGCGCGAACGGTCGGCTCTCCCGAAGGGGCCATGCGTGAGCAGTCCGACCACGAGACATGGAATTCGAGCCGTGCTCTCCCTTATGGCGAGTTTATGGCCTCGATGTTCTTGCGCTACGTGATATTTGCCGACCCCGAAAACGCTCTTGCGAACACGGTACCTGCCGACGAGCTCGACGAGGGTATAAAAAACACCGCCAACAAGATCAAACTCGTAAAGTTGCCCGAGCCGGTCGAGGTGTTTTTGGGCTTTAACACGGCACCGCTCCCCGATGCTATCGAGACGCTGCTCTACCGCGTTGACCATGCCGATAATCCGAGCGGTATCGAGCGTTATGCCGCCGCCCTTATGAGCGAGGTCGATTTGCCCCGACTGCGCACCATCGCTGCCAAGTCCGAGATGGGCCTAGCGCGTATCGACCGCTCAAAGCTGTTCTATCTCAATTTTGATCGTAGCCTGCTGGACCAGGACGAGATTGACATGCTGCTTGCTATCGAGTGTCGTCTTAACCGCCTCTCCGGCATCCTTGAGCGCATCGGGGCCGGATTGGCCCCTGCGGCATCCTCGCCGAGCCTTGAGGGCTGCGCGCTCTTTGACGCGTGGCATATCGCCAAGACGACCAACGATGTTCCCCGACTGCTCGATACGGCCTCGAGTGACAACCCGTGGGGCAAACCGGGTACGGTAGCTTGCCAGCCAGGCGGTGAGTGGGACGTGCGCACCCGTTTTGCGCGCGCGGTCGAAGCCCTCAACGTTGTCTCGCGGCTTGACTATACCTATCGGGCAAACGTTGCCGAGGGGATTATGCTCGTTCGGTTTGGGCGCTCGGTCGTGGATGCCATGCCCCAACGTGAATACGACGCCCAGGATGACGTCTGGCGTGAGTTGGACGAGGACGTACGTGCGATTTGGGCCGCGGAGCACGACGCGCGCGTGGCGCTCACGCTAGCAGCGGCTTGTTTTGCTGCCGGTGCCAGCATTACGCGCTGCTACGTTCAGATTGCGGCTCCCGATGGCGAGCAGGGCGAGCGCATCATTGCAACATATTCCTTTGGGCGTGCGGCCTATCTGGCCAATTGCGTTCCCGCCGCTAAGAATTTTGAAAGTATGGATATGGATGATATGCCGTGCAAGCGCATGCTTGAGGCATATGAGTCGGACGCGCCGGATGCGATTGAGCCCGCTGAGGTTCATGCTCGCCCGCGTGACGACCACCGTTCGCTGCCGCCGGCGTTGCGCGACCTGCTGCTTGCCGATACGGCTGATGAGCTTGAGGTTATGGAGGAGGGCGATGACCCGTATGTGGCGCGCGTCGCTGAGTTGCGCGAGCGGGCAAAAGTCGACCGCGCGGGTGCGTTTGAGGGCTTTTCCCGTCTTGTTGAGGAGCTGGAGGCCAAGTGCGCCGTTGCCGAGCTTTTGGCGACAGGACCGGTCCAGACGCTGTTCTGCGACAACCAACTGGTGCGTATGGTGCTGCCGGTAATGGAGGAAGACCGCTCCGTTCGTATTTTGCGCGCTCCCGATGCTCTGTACTTTGCCCAGCATGAGATTTGCAGCTTTTACGCCGATCAGGAGGATTTTGAGCGGGCATTGCCCGAGGTGCGTCATCTTTACGATCTGGCGCGCTCATCCATGCAATCACACTTTGCACTCATCAACGTGCTGGCACGTCTGGAGCGCTATGACGAGGTCATTGAGGTGGCGCGCCACGGCCTGCGCATTGCCAGTGACCGTTCCTCAATCGGCTACCTGTTCTATCGCCTAGCGTTTGCCTACTGGAACTGCGATCAGCTCGAGCTGGCGTTGGCGTGCTACCGCTTGGTACCGCGCGGCGAGGAGTCGGGTAGCAACGCACTGGAGGAAATGCAGGGCCTTATGAACGAGATGGGTGTCAATGAGCCACCGACGTTCGAGGAAGCGGTTGAGACCATCAGTAAGGCCGGGCTCGAACTGCCGCCGGTGCCCGCCGTGTCCAACCAGCTGGCAGACGCTGCTGTGCAGCTGGTCGATAACGGTTTCTTTTTCCTGGCACGCGTCTGCATCTTCCAAATGTGGCGCACGATGGGAAACGATGAGCTCGGCTCCCTCAGCCGGTCGTTGGGATAGGGGTTTGATTTATGGGGGAGGAAAGCCTGACGGCCAATTATCAAAATTTCCCCTTGCCCGGATTCGAGTGTTTGGTTACTATGGAACGGCTGTTACGGAGAGCTGACCGAGAGGCCGAAGGTGCTCGCCTGCTAAGCGAGTATGCCCCAAAAGGGCATCTGGGGTTCGAATCCCCAGCTCTCCGCCAGTATGACTTGAAAGAAGGGTCCCATTTGGGGCCCTTTTTTGATTAGAAGAATGTTAACTGGGGATTCGAACCCGAGAGGGCACGGGCGTTAAGCAAACGCGAAAGCGTTTGTAGCCCGTGGGCGAAAAGCCGCCAGGCTTTGAAGCCGGAGGGCATGCGTAGCATGCCCGGACATCCCCAGCTCTCCGCCAGTACGAATTTGAAGAAGGGCTCCGTAAGGGGCCCTTTTTGGTATGGAGAACGTTAGCTGGGGATTCGAAACCTCAAAAAATGAGGCGCCCCGTTGGACGCCTCATTTGGTTCGATGTGATAACGCTTTGGCCCTACACCTCAGGAGCCTTGGCTACGGTCTCGCTCTCGGCTGTGAGCGGGCGGTTGTCGATGCGGCGGCCCAGGCGGTCGAGCTTCACGAGCAGCCACTCGATGGGATTGGGCCCCGTTCCTTCCTCGTCGGCAACCAGGTCCATGACGGCAATCTTGGTGCCGTCCTGCTTAAGCGTAACGCTGCCCACCTTATCGCCAACATGCACCGTGCCCGAAAGGTCATCGTAGCTAACCTTTTCGGTCACTTCGCCGGCGAGTGAGAACACCGTTGCCTGCGCGGTGGGGTCGGCAAGCGTGGCGTCGATCGTTTTGTCTGTCCAGTCGGTTTGACTGACACGTGCCATCAGCGGATTTCCGTTGGCGGTCTTCTTTTGCGTATTGGCGATTTCGACCGTTACCTTGTGGTCGTAATACCAACTAGCAAGTGTGGCCGTATCGGCAAAACGCTGGTCGGTGGTGCTGGAGTTCAAGACAACGGTATAGATCTCGTCGCCATCGCGATTGTAGGCGCTTGCAAAGCAGTATCCGGCATCGTCGGTGGTGCCGGTCTTACCGCCGATATTGCCGTCTTGGTCCAATAAAACATTGTGCGTATCCATGGAATGCGAATGATCGGAGCCGTCGGCGCCCGTCACTTCGATCCAGGGATCTTTGATCGCCATGACTTCGCGAATCGTGTCGTCCTTCATGGCCTCTTGCATCATCAATGCCACATCGTGTGCGGTTGAATGCATATCGCCGGCCCATTCGTCAAAATCCAGCCCGTGCGGGTTTTCGAAGAGCGTTCCCGTGCAGCCGAGCTTCTTGGCCCGCTCGTTCATGGCTTTTACAAACGTAGCGACGGCATCTTTGGTCTTGGGGTCAAGTTTTTTGCCCACGTGTTCGGCAAGCGCGATGGCGGCGTCGTTGCCTGAGGGGATCATCAGGCCGCGCAGCGCTTGCTCGACGGTGAGCTCGTCGCCTTCGAGGAGTCCCGCGGTCGAGTTGCCTACGGCTGCCGCCACGTTGCTCACGGTGATTTTCTCGTCCATTTTGCAGTTCTCGACCGCGAGGATTGCAGTCATGACCTTGGTGATCGAGGCGATTTTGACTTGCTCGTCAGCGCTACGGGCATAGTAGACGGTGCCGTTTTTACCCATGACAAACGCATTGGAGGCATCGATATCGGGCAGGTCTTCGGCTGCAATGCCGCGTGCATCGGCGGCTTTGCCGCAGATGTTATCGGTCGTGAGCACTTGGGCGCCGGCGACGGACGGAATACCGGCGACAAGGGCGACGGCGCAGGCAAGGCCAACGGTCAGCTGCGCGGAACGCTTTACAAGAGGGGTAAGATGCTTCACTGATTTCGCTTTCGACGGGATGGTCTCCTTTGGCTCTAGAGTATATCGTTTACCGGCTGTGCCGCTTGGGGTTTGGCGCGTAAGGTTTATCTTCGTGTCTGAGCGGACGCTTGGGTGTGCACGGTCGATATGATTGCCCGTCGCGTATCGAGGAGGTCCTTACAAATACTTGACAATACCCTCACGCATATATGAGCTGCGATTTTTACTATCGATACTGCTGATTTGATATCGATGTGGAGGTATGCGGTATGACGGCTGCTGCGGCTGTGGGGCCCACGGAGCTCGAGGAGCTAATGGAAGCGCAGGCCGAGGCCGCGCATGAGCGCGAAGTTGGGGATGCGACTCGCCCCACGGCAGAGGACCTTGCCGCCTCGCCGACGCGCATCGATGTCGAGGGCCTCGACCTGTTCTATGGCGATCACCACGCGCTTAAGGATGTGTCCATCAAGATCCGCGACAAGCAGATTACCTCGTTTATCGGTCCTTCGGGCTGCGGCAAGTCGACGTTGCTGCGTTGCTTTAACCGCATGAACGACGGCATCAAGGACTGCCGCATCGAGGGCAAGATTGCGCTCGATGGTCAAGATATCCTGGGCGATTACGACATCTGCCGCCTTCGTCAGCGCGTGGGCATGGTGTTCCAGCGCCCCAACCCGTTTCCCATGAGCATCTACGACAACGTCGCCTATGGCCCCCGCGGTATGGGTGTGCGCGATCGCGCTGTGCTGGATGAGCTGGTCGAGGATTCCCTGCGCCGCGCTGCCCTGTGGGACGAAGTCAAGGACAAACTCAAGGAGTCTGGTCTGGGGCTTTCGGGCGGACAGCAGCAACGTTTGTGCATCGCCCGTGCGCTTGCCGTGCGGCCCGATATTCTGCTGATGGACGAGCCGACCTCGGCGCTCGACCCCGTGTCGACGCTCGTGGTGGAGCAGCTGGCCTGCGAGCTCAAAGAGACCTGCGCGCTCGTGGTCGTTACACACAATATGCAGCAGGCGGCGCGCATATCCGATTCCGTCGCGTTTTTCTTGCTAGGTGAGTTGGTGGAGCACGCGCCCACCGCTCAGCTTTTCAAAAATCCTACCGACCCGCGTACGGCAGATTATTTGACGGGACGTTTTGGCTGATACCATCTAGTAAAGGTACCTTTAGGATTAAGATGCGGTCATGCCGGCCGCAAAGGGGTTCAACATGATCTATTACGTCGAGGACGATGACAACATCAGGGATTTGACGGTCTATGCGCTGCGCAAGCAGGGGATCGAGGCCGAAGGCTTTTCGTGCGACGGTGAGTTTAAGGCTGCCGTGGCGCGACGGGTGCCCGATGCTGTGCTGCTCGATATCATGCTGCCCGATACCGATGGCTTGGCGATTATGCGTCGCCTGCGTGCCGATCGCCTGACGGAGACGGTGCCCATCATGATGCTTACCGCCAAGGATACCGAGCTCGACAAGGTGATGGCGCTCGATGGCGGTGCCGACGATTATCTGACTAAGCCGTTTTCGCTCATGGAGCTTGCGAGCCGCTGCCGCGCACTGCTGCGTCGCGGCGGCATGGTCAAGCAGGCGAGCGATGTGCTCAGCGTGGGCGATATCGTGCTTTCGCCCAGCCATCGCGAGGTGACCGTTGCCGGCGAGCCGCTTAAGCTCACCCTGCGCGAGTTCGACCTGCTCGAGTACCTCATGCGCAAGCCCGGCGTGGTCTTTACCCGCGAGTCGTTGCTGCAGAGCGTGTGGGGTTGGGACTTCGACGGCGGTTCGCGCACCGTTGACGTGCACGTGCAGACGCTTCGCCAAAAACTGGGCGAGCATGCCAGCGCCATCGAGACCGTGCGCGGCGTGGGCTACCGCTTGGCCGAGCCTTCTGCCGGTGACGGTGCCGAAGGTGACGACACCGCGGCCACCGCATCGGAGGAGTAACCCGTGGTCTTCGCCCCCCAGGGAAAACATACGCTGTCGCACCGCGTTTTTGTGACGATCTTTGTTTGCGCCATGGCGGTTATCGTGGCGTTTACGGTGCTGGGTGCGTTCTTTGTGCAAAACACCTTGGCGGATGCCACGAGTGCCAATCTGGCGCAGGAAACCGAGCTCATTGCTGCCGCCCTCGACGAACAGCAGGAGCCCATCCCGTTCTTGCGTAGCCTCGATCGCGAGGACTTGCGCATTACGCTGATTAACAAGGATGGATCGGTTGCCTACGACAACGAGGCGTCGCCTTCCTCACTGCCCAACCATGGCGATCGCCCCGAGGTCATCGAGGCCTTTGAGAGTGGTTTGGGTTCCGCGGAGCGCGCAAGCTCTACGCTCGACGAGATTATGCTGTATCGCGCCGTCGCCCTTGATAACGGCCAGGTTGTCCGCTTGGCGCAAGCCCAGCCTGGCGTTGCGGCGATTTTGCTGTCGATGGTGGCGCCGATGCTGCTTATCGCAGCAGCGGGTGCAATACTCTCGTTTTTTATGGCGCGCCGCGAGTCCCGTGCAATCATCGCGCCGTTGCAAGAGGTGGATTTGGACCACCCACGCCGTAGCTATGAGCACGCCTATGCCGAGATGGTCCCCATGCTTGAGCGTATCGAGTCGCAGCGCCAGGAACTCAAGCGCCAAATGGCGGTGCTAGCGGACAACGACCGAATGCGCCGCGAGTTCACGGCCAATATCACCCATGAGCTCAAGACCCCGCTTACCGCGATTTCGGGCTATGCCGAGCTTATTGCAAACGGCATGGTTGAGGGCGAGGACGACTTGCGCAACTTTGGTGGCCGCATCTATCGCGAGGCGGGCCGCCTGGCAGCGCTCGTCAACGACATTCTTACGCTTTCCAACTTGGACGAGGCGGAGCGAGCATCCGAGGGCGAGGCGGTGCCCATTGGGTCCACAGAACCCATCGAGCTCTCTCGCGCCATTTTGACGGTGGAACAGCGTCTTGAGCAAGTTGCCCGGCAGTCGAATGTGACCATTGGGCACGAGACGAAGCCCATGGTGATCGAAGGCGTGCCGCGCCTGATTGACGAGCTGATCTACAACCTTGCAAGCAACGCCATTCGCTACAACCGACCTGGCGGTACGGTCACGCTGCGCTGCGGGACCAATGACGAGGGTCATCCGTACCTGTCTGTTGCCGATACGGGTATCGGTATTGCGCCCGAGGAGCAGGGTAAAGTGTTCGAGCGTTTTTATCGCGTGGACAAGAGTCGTTCTAAGGCGCGTGGCGGAACCGGCCTGGGTTTGGCGATCGTCAAACACGCCGCTCTGTACCATCATGCCAATATCGTCCTGTCGAGTGAGCCGGGAGTGGGGACAACCATCACGGTGACGTTTCCCGCACAGCAGAAAAAGCCGTTTGCATAGCGCTTGGCCGCTGGCCTTGATGTAAACGCCGCATCGGGGTTGCCGGTGCGGCGTTATTGTTGCGCAAGATTGTTATAAGCGCTGTAGCTTATGTATAGAGTTTGGACATGGGAAAAAGATGCGATAACAAATGGACAGTTTTGTCAATACGAACTCGGGAACTGAAAGGCACGCTGCATGGCCCTTCTCGAATTGTTCCAGCTGCTTAAAAAGCATCTCAAGCTGGTCATTACCCTTCCGGTGGTCTGTGCGATCGTCATGGGTATCGCGTCCTTTGCCATGATGGACAATACCTACACCGCCACGACGAGCATGTACATTCTCGCTAAGACCGACGGCGGTCAGATGAGCTATAACGACCTTTCGGCGAGCCAGATGCTTTCCAACGATATCGCCACGCTGCTCGACAGCAATAGCGTTAAGAGCGGTGCCGCCAAGGATCTGGGCCTTTCCGATTTGGATGATTACAAGATTGCCGTTTCGTCCGAGACTACGACGCGCGTCATTACGCTTTCGGTGACGGGTACCGATGCCAAGGAGACGGCCAAGGTTGCAAGGGCAATGGCCAACTCGGTAAGCACGGTCGCCCAGAATGTTGGCGCCGCCCAGAGCATTAACGTGGTCGATGAAGCCAAGACCCCTGAGTCTCCGAGCGGCCCCAAGCGCTTGCTGTATGTTGCCGTTGCGTTCCTTGCGGCGTCTTTATCGCAATTGCCTACGTTGTTTTGGCAGATATACTCAACATGCGTATCCGCGGTGCCGAAGAGGCAGAAGAGCTCCTGGGTATTCCCGTTGTTGGCCGAATTCCGGCTATGAAAGGTGGTAAATAGGCATGGCTAAGGCGAAGAACACCGATAAAGGGGCCGCCTTGGATATCCAACTTAAGACAGGTTGCTTTGAGGACGCGGCGCTGGTGCGCCGCGCCGTTTTTATGGACGAACAAGGCTATGAAAACGAGTTTGACCAGATTGACGAGGACCCGGGCTGCATCCATGTGACGCTGTATGTGGATGGCCAACTCACCGGCTGCTCGCGCGTGTTTCCCGAGGAGCTGGAGCGCGCGGCAGATGCGGAGGCTCCGGTGCCACCGGCGTGCGACTTGGACGAAGGCGTCGCCGCGGGGGAGACCTACATTATGGGGCGCGTCGCCGTGCTGCCGGCTATGCGTCGTCGCGGATTGGCAAGCGCGATCGTCGAGGCCAGCGATACATGCGCACGCGATGCTGGCGCTAGACTAATTAAGCTGCACGCGCAGGAATACGTGTTGCCGCTCTATGAAAAGGCTGGCTACACACAAATTGCCCCGGTTGACTACGAAGACGAGGGCCAGCCCCATGCCTGGATGGCCAAGCGCGTAGATGGCAGATAGGGACGTTCCTTTTCTGTCGACAGTTGGGGACACTCCTCGGCAATTGGCGCATCGGAGTGCTCGGACATACAGTTTTTCGATTCCGCATGTATATATGCGCGCTAATGGGTTATAAAATCTAAGTCTGAACATAGCAGGTCTGCGATACGGCTCGGGTAACCGGGCTGTTTTTGCGGACGGGGGTAGCGCGAAAGGACTGCACATGCGTCAATTTAAGACCGAGAGCAAAAAGTTGCTCGACCTCATGATCAACTCCATCTACACCAACAAGGAAATCTTCCTGCGCGAGCTTATTTCTAACGCGAGCGACGCCGTCGACAAGCTCAACTTTAAGAGCCTGCAGGATCCGAGCGTCAAGCTCGACCAGGGCGACCTGGCTATTCGCGTCTCCTTTGATAAAGACGCCCGCACCATTACCATCTCGGATAACGGCATTGGCATGACCGCCGAGGAGCTCGAGCGCAACCTGGGCACCATCGCCCATTCCGGCTCCGAGGAGTTTAAGACCGAGAACGCCGAGCAGCAGGGTTCGGATGTCGACATCATCGGTCAGTTTGGCGTGGGCTTCTACTCGGCCTTTATGGTCGCCAGCCACGTGAAGGTGGTCAGCCGCGCTTATGGCGAGGATGTCGCCCATGTGTGGGAATCCGACGGTCTTGAGGGCTATACCATCGAGGACGGCGAGCGCGCCGAGCACGGCACCGATGTCATCCTGACGCTGCGCGAGAACGAGAAGCTCGACGCCGATGGCGAGGCCGAGACCTACGATCGCTTCCTGACCGAGTGGGGCCTCAAGAGCCTGATTCAGCAGTACAGCAACTATGTGCGCTACCCGATCCAAATGATGGTCTCCAAGAGCCGCCAGAAACCCAAGCCCGAGGACGCGCCGGAGGATTACAAGCCCGAGTACGAGGACTACCAGGAGCTCGAGACCGTTAACTCCATGACGCCGATCTGGAAGAAGCGCAGCTCCGATGTTGAGCAGAAGGACTATGACGAGTTCTACAAGTCTACGTTCCACGACTTTGACGATCCTGCGCGCACCATCAGCTTCCACGCCGAGGGTACGCTCGAGTACGACGCCCTGCTGTTTGTGCCGGGCCGCGCGCCGTTCGATTTGTACAGCAAGGACTACGAGAAGGGCCTGGCGCTCTACAGCTCCAACGTCCTGATCATGGAGAAGTGCGACGACCTGCTTCCCGACTACTATAACTTTGTCCGCGGCGTCGTGGATTCCGCCGACGTGTCGCTCAACATCTCGCGCGAGACGCTGCAGCAGAACCGTCAGCTCAAGGCTATCGCCAAGCGTGTGGAAAAGAAGATTACCGCCGACCTTGAGGATATGCGTGACAATGACCGCGAGGCCTACGAGAAGTTCTTTGAGAACTTTGGCCGTGGCCTTAAGTACGGCATCTATTCGAGCTATGGCATGAAGGCCGATGAGCTCGCCGACCTGCTGCTGTTCTGGTCTGCCAAGGAGCAGAAGATGATTACCCTGGCCGAGTATGCCAAGGGCATGCCCGAAGATCAGAAGGCCATCTACTACGCCGCCGGCGACTCGCGTGAGCGCTTGGCCAAGATGCCCGTGGTAAAGGGCGTACTCGACCGCGGCTATGACGTGCTGCTGCTGACGCAGGATGTGGATGAGTTCACGTTCCAGGCTATGCGTGAGTACGTTGCCGTCGATATGCCCAAGATCTACGAGGACGATGCTGCCCGCGAGGCTGCCGAGAAGGCTGTTGCCGACGGTGCCGAGCCCGAGGTCGAAGATCGTCACCTGGAGCTCAAGAATGTCGCTACCGGCGATCTTGACCTGGCGACCGAGGACGAGAAGAAGGAGGCCGAGGACGCCACTAAGGAGAACGAGGACCTCTTTAGCGCCATGAAGGAGGCACTCGGTGACAAGGTCGAGAAGGTCGCCGTCTCTGCGCGCCTGACCGATGCTCCCGCGTGCATCACCACCGAGGGTCCGCTTTCGCTCGAGATGGAGAAGGTGCTTCAGAAGGGTCCCGAGGGTGCGCCCGACGGTATGCCCAAGAGCCAACGCGTGCTCGAGCTCAACGCCAAGCACCCGGTCTTTGCCAAGCTCGTCGCTGCTCAGAAGGCGGGCGACGCCGACAAGATCAAGCAGTACTCCGGCCTGCTCTATGACCAGGCTCTGCTCGTCGAGGGTATTTTGCCCGAGGACCCCGTTGCCTTCGCGGCGGCTGTCTGCGAGCTTATGTAATTGGTTCCGCCGTTCTGCCGAACGGCGGAACGGCTCGACGCTGCCCTCAGTTCCGCCGTTCTAACGAACCTATTGGTTCTGCCGTTCTAACGAACGGCAGACCGGTCGACGCTGCAAACGCCCCTAAGCGGCAATCTGACGTTCAATCGTCGGTCGCGTACCGAAGTACGCTTCCCTCCTCTTTCACGTCACCTTGCTCGCTTAGGGGCGTTTTCGCTGACTTATGCTCAACCAGCGACGCTTTCGTGATCCTAAGTAGTCATTGGGGGCGTTCTTGTTTGACTAGTCGTTTAAGAACGTTCCCAATGACTAAAGAACGTCCCCAACGACTAGTTGGGTTGCTAATTTGTGCGGGTTGTGGTTTTGTGACCTGCTGAAATTAAAGATACTGTACAACTGTACGCTAACTCATCTTCGTAGTATATTGCTACCCGCAAAACTCAATACCATTGTGCATCGAGACGTTAAAACGCCTTCGTACAATGGTTATCGATAGTACGATTCGATTCAACGACAGGATGGATGGTCCAAGCGTGAGTCTCGGCAGCAAACTATCCGATGCAAAGGTCTCCTTTGCGATATTTAAGCGCGACATTAAGCGACTGCTTGTGAATCCCGTCGCCCTGGTGGTTACCCTCGGCGTGTGCGTTATTCCCTCGCTGTATGCCTGGTACAACATCGTGGCAAACTGGGATCCGTACGGAAACACCCAGGGTATCAAGATTGCCATCGCCAACAACGATCAGGGCACCCAAAACGACTTGGTGGGCGAGCTCAACGCGGGCGATAAGGTCGTCGATCAGCTCAAGGAGAACGATCGGCTGGGCTGGACCTTCGTCGATTCGGCGGCCGATGCTAAAGAGGGCGTCGAGAGCGGTGAGTACTATGCGGCCATCGTAATCCCCAAGAACTTCTCGGATAACTTGGTTTCGATGCTCGACGGCAACTACCATCAGCCCAAGCTTACGTACTACGTCAATGAGAAGAAGAGCGCTATTGCGCCGAAGGTTACCGACACCGGCGCAAGCACCATCGAGGAGCAGATCAACTCGGAATTTGTCTCCACGGCGGGCGAGACCGTTGCCGGTATCGCCAAGGATGCCGGAGTCGATTTAAAGGACAAGGCAACCCAGACCCAGGATTCGCTGGCAAGTTCGGTGTCCGAAGCATCCGATACCTTGGGCGAGGTGCGTGGTTCGATTGGCGACATGAATGCCGCCATCGATAAGACGAGTGGTTCCATTGCCTCGGCAGATGCAGCACTTGCCGGTCTACAGGGTCAGGCGCCGTCGCTGACGCAGGCGATCTCCCAGGGCAACGACCTGCTGGGCGAGGCGCGCGCCACGGCGGGTAATTCCATCACCTCGCTCTCCAAGGCGCTCTCGGAAGGCAGCCTTGCGCTCACCAAGACGTCAGCCTCCGCGAACGCTGCGATTGGCAAGCTGACGGGCACGGTCACATCTACGACCACCCGTATCGACAACTCGCTTGAGTCTCTCCAGGCGACGATCGACCACAATAAGGCCGTTATCGGGCACTTGGAAATTCTCGTTAATGACACGTCGACAGGTTCCGAGGAAATTGACGCGCGCATTGTATCGACCATCGATTTGCTCCGCGAGCAGAATGAAAAGCTTCAGAGCATCAAGGATAGTCTGTCTGCGCAGTCGAGCGCCATGGCGAATGACGCCGCGGCTGTCTCGTGTGCCAGCGACGCTATCAATAACGCAATCCAGACCGGTGCGACTAACCTTGGCCAGGCCCAGACGGACCTGGGTCAAAACGCGCTGCCGAAGGCCTCGAGCGCGCTTGATTCATTTGCCGCCGTCTCGGGTGATCTGACGGGAATCGTGTCTGGCCTCACGCCTGCTATTGCAAGTGCGCGCGGTACACTTTCGCAACTCAACGCTACGCTCGGTCAGGCCAAGACCACGTTGTCCCAGACCGATGCCTCGCTTGCCAAGGTCCAGGACAAGCTCGCAACCGCCGCCAACGACATTGCGGCGCTGCAGACCTCCGAGTCCATGGGCGAGCTGGCTGAACTGATGGGTGTCGACGTCAATGACGTGGCAGACTTTATGGCATCTCCCGTAGAGCTGACTTCCAAGTCAATTTTCCCGGTCAAGAGCTTTGGCTCGGGCATCGCTCCCTTCTATACTAATCTGGCGCTTTGGGTGGGCGGCTACGTGCTTATCGCTATCTACAAGCTCGAGGTCGACCGCGAAGGCATCGGCAGCTTTACCGCGCGTCAGGGCTACTTTGGCCGCTGGCTGCTACTGGTGATCCTGGGCGCGTTCCAGGCCATTATCGTTACGGTAGGCGATCTGGTGATTGGCGTGCAGTGCGTCAGCCCGCTGCTGTTCGTGCTGGGCGGCATCGCCATTTCGTTCACCTACGTCAATATCATCTATGCGCTGTCCACCACGTTTAAGCATATCGGCAAGGCGATCGGCGTCATCCTGGTCATTGTGCAGATTCCGGGCTCTTCGGGCATGTACCCCATCGAGATGATGCCCGGCTTCTTCCAGTGGCTGCATCCGCTGCTGCCCTTTACCTACGGCATCAATCTGCTGCGCGAGACGGTCGGCGGCATGTATTCGTTCAACTACCTGTTTAACCTGTGCATTCTGGGCGTGTTCTTGATCGTGGCGCTCTTTATCGGCCTGCAGCTGCGTCCGCTGCTGCTCAACCTTAACCTGCTCTTTGATAAACAGCTTTCCACGACCGGTATGATGATTTGCGAGTCCAACGACCTGCCGCGCCAGCGCTACTCGCTGCGCACGGCCATGCGTGTCATGCTCGATTCTGATTCGTACCGTCGCGAACTGCTCGACCATGCGGTGACCTTTGAGCACCGTTACCCCTACTACATCAAGGGCGGTTTTGCCGCCGTGGTGGGCGTTCAGGTCCTGCTCTTTGTCCTGTCGACGGTTCTCGATATCGACAATAACGGCAAGATCATCCTGCTTGTCATTTGGATCATCTCGGTTATTGCTATCTGCGGCTGGCTTATCAATATCGAATATATCCGCGCGAGCCTCAATACCCAGATGCGCATCTCGGCGCTTTCGGATGAGGACTTGCGTCGCGAGATGCGCGAACACACGGCCGCCATTCCTGCCGCCCGCCACATGTTTGGCCTCAACGCCAGCGAGCGTGGTGCCAAGGGCGGCGATCAGTCCGCGGGCCGCTTGCCGCATATAGGATCGCACCATAAATCTCAGGGCAGCGACAGCACAGCCACAAATGATGGAGATACCACCGCGCTTGGCAAGCACTCCAAAGGAGGTGAGGCATAAATGAAGAACATCCTGCATCTGTTTAAGCGCGATGTCCAAAACGTGTCTCGCTCCGTGATCGGCCTGATTGTCGTGATGGGCCTCATTATCGTGCCGTGTCTGTACGCGTGGTTTAACATCGCCGGCAGCTGGGATCCGTACGGCAACACCGGCAATCTTAAGATTGCCGTGGTCAACACCGACGAGGGCTACGAGAGCGATCTGATTCCCGTCGAGGTCAACGTGGGCGAAAACGTAACCGCCACCCTGCGCGGCAACGAGAACTTCGACTGGGTTGTCCTCAACGACCGCGATAAGGCGATCGAGGGCGTTAAGTCGGGCGCGTACTACGCTGCCGTCGTTATCCCTAAAACGTTTAGCGCCGACATGATGACGCTTTTCTCGACTGAGGTGAAGCACGCCGATATCGAGTTTTACGAGAACCAGAAGGCCAACGCCATCGCGCAGATCGTGACCGAGAAGGGTTCGAACGCCGTTCAAAGCCAGGTTAACGAAACTTTTACCGAGACCATTACGAGCATCGGTCTTAAGACGGTGTCCAGCCTGCTCGATTACATGAGCACCGACCAGGTCAGCAACTTTATCGCCAACCTGTCCTCGACGCTCGGCGATTCGGTCCAGGACCTGCAGGGCGTTCAGGCCAGCGCAACGTCGCTTGCGGGCATTTTGAGCTCCACGTCCGATTCGCTGACGTCGGCGAGCGGTATGCTCCAGCAGACGGGTACCGTCGATGAGTCGACCAAGCAGTTGATGGAACACGCCAAGAGCGGCATCAATGATTCCAAGGAAGCGCTCAAGGCCGCCAACGATGCCGTTGACGCGGCGATTGACGGAAGCGCGGGCTCGTTCGACAATGTGTCTGCCGAGCTCGCGAAGGCGTTCGACACCGCAAACCAGCATGTGGACCTTACGGTGTCCCAGCTCAACGATGCCGCGGCGGCGCTCAATACACGTGCCGACGATATCGACGCCACGGCCGACCAGCTCCGCGGCTTTGCCGAGCAGGTCAGTGACGAAAAGCTCCAGGAGAGCCTTAAGTCTGTAGCAACATCGCTGGGCAGGATCGCGGTGGAGTATCGCAACAACGCCAAGGACCTGACGGCAACTGCTAAGTCCCTTTCTGACAGCATGGCAGAGGTCAACAGCACGCGTGCCGAGGTCGATCAGGCCATCGCCGATGCCAAGGCCGGCATCGCGGGCGCCAAATCCGATTACGATTCCACGTTCTCGGTTAAGGCCAAGGAGCTCAAGAAGACCGTCTCGGGCATTCTAGACTCGCTCGATGGTATCTCGGGCGATCTGGATAGCGCCGTAGACGGCCTGACCGACGCATCCGGTTCGCTGGCAAAGGGCCTCTCCAAGGCTGCAAAGCTGGTCAACAAGGTTTCCGATCAGCTGGGCGAGGCGTCGGACAAGATCGGCGCGTTTAAGGACGAGCTCGACGGTGCCTTGATGTCGGATGACCTTGCGACGATTAAGACGATGATCGGCAACGATCCCGAGGGTTTGGCCGTATCGCTTTCCGGCCCCGTCGCGCTCGACCGCAAGCCGGTCTATCCGATCCGCAACTACGGTTCGGCCATGGCGCCGTTCTACACGATTCTGTCGCTGTGGGTGGGTTCGATTGTGCTGGCAGCCATGATGAAGGTCTCGGTCGACGATGAGCTTATCAACGAGCTCGTCCCCGTGCGCCTGCACGAAATCTACCTGGGTCGCTACCTGTTCTTTGGCGGTTTGGCTCTGCTGCAGGCGACGCTCGTGTGTGCGGGCGACATCCTGTTCTTTGGAATCCAGTGCGACAACCCGCTGCAGTTTGTGTTGGCGGGCTGGGTCGCGAGTCTCGTGTTCTCCAATATCGTCTACACGCTTACGGTTTCGTTTGGCGATATCGGCAAGGCGCTCGCTGTCGTGCTGTTGGTCATGCAGGTCGGTGGCTCGGGAGGCACGTTCCCCATCGAGATGACCGGCCCCGTGTTCCAGGCGATCTATCCGTTCCTGCCGTTTACCCATGGCATCAACGCCATGCATGCCGCCATGGCTGGCGCCTACCATATGGAGTACTGGGTTGAGCTGGGTATTCTGGCGAGCTATCTGATTCCGTCGCTGGCCCTGGGTGTGGTCTTCCGTCGTCCGGTCATCAAAGCCAACGACTGGATTATCGAAAAGCTGGAGAGTACTAAATTAATCTAGCGCAACAATGTGAACGCTGACATTGCCGGAGCATCGAGGCTTTTCTGTTCGATACTTTAGTGGGCTGAATTGCGTGGGCTGCTTGATTGTTGCTACAGTTGCGGGGCGTGCCGGGGGTCCGGCGCGTCCCGTTTTTATTTGACCATGAGGCGGCATGCGGTCGCGCGCGTGCGGACACCACGCCCAGACCGAGCGCGAGGATGCCCTATGGCCCATCATGCCGTTATTGAAATCGAAAATATGCCCGATAGCCCTGTAGCCCGCGAAGACCTGGGTGCCGGCGGTGCCTCTCGCGGTGCCGGTGCGCGCTCGCCGCTGTTCTGGAAGGTATTGCTGCTTTCGATAGCGGTCATCTGGGGCTATTCCTTTACCACCATGAAGGACGCGCTCGATACCATTCCGGTGTTCGAGCTGCTCTACATTCGCTTTCTTCCGGCGTCGCTGGTCATGCTTGCCGTCTTCCACAAGCGCATTGTTGCCCATTTCAACGCTCGAAATCTGATTGTTGGACTTGGCATGGGCGCGCTCATGTGGGGTGCCTACGGTTTGCAGACGATTGGCCTGGCGCAGACCACGGCAGGCAAAAGCGCGTTTTTGACGGGCACGTACTGTATCTTGGTTCCGTTTGCGAGCTATGTCCTAAGCGGCGAAAAACTTACCCGTTACAACTTGGGTGCCGCGTTGCTGTGTCTGGCGGGCATTGGCTTGGTGGCGCTTGATAGCGTCGAGTTCAATGTCGGCGATGTTATTACGCTGGGCGGCGCGGTCTTCTTTGCCATCCAGATGGCGGTGGCCGCTAAGTACGGTCGCAAGATGGACATCAACGTCATTACGTTTTGGATGTTTGCGGGCAACGGTGTGCTGTGCCTGATCTCTTCGCTGCCGTTCGAGACCCAGGCGCCTTTATCCGTGTGGACGCCGAGCTTTATTGGCGTGATGGCATTTCTCTCGGTGGGCTGCACATGCGTGGGTTTGCTCATCCAAAACGTGGGCTTGGCGCATGTCCCGGCCTCGACGGGCTCACTACTGCTTTCGATGGAGTCGCCATCGGGCGTGCTGTTCTCGGTGCTGCTGATGGGGGAGGTGCTCACCTCGCGTTTGCTTGCCGGCTTTGCGCTCATCTTCCTGTCGATTATCTTGAGCGAGACGCACTTTGACTTTTTGCGTAAAAAGCCGCGAGCGCGTTTGTAAACAATCTGTTGCGCCGTCCCTCTGGGGCGGCGTTTTTTATGCGTCGCCTTTAAAGTTATGCCTTGCACTTTAGAGTATGAAAGTGCTTGCTGCTAAAACCTTACTGGAGGGCATCTATGGCACCAGCTCTGTCCGATTTCCAACCACAACCAGCGCTTCAGACCTCAGCGGCGGCGCAAGCCGCCATTGGTGACGGTCTGGTCAAAGAGGCTCAGGCTTTTGCCGATGAGCTTGCCGCATGGCGTCACGATCTGCATCGGATGCCCGAACTCGGTAACGACCTCCCACAGACCTCTGCGTATATCCAAGCGCGCCTGAACGAGATGGACATCCCATTTTCCACGCTCGTCGATGGTTCCTGCGTTGTGGGCCTTGTCGGTGCCGGTGCCGCCGCGGCCCAGGGCAATGGCGTCTGCACGGACGAACAGGCCGGTACGGTCGTTATGCTGCGCGGCGACATGGATGCCCTGCCCGTTGTCGAGGAATCCGGCGAGCCCTTTTCATCTACCAATGGCTGCATGCATGCTTGCGGTCATGATATGCACGCGACGGCGCTGCTTGGTGCGGCGCGCCTGCTCAAGGCTCGCGAGGCCGCGCTTGTCGACGCCAATGCCACCGTCAAGCTGTTGTTCCAGCCGGGCGAGGAGACCTTTGAGGGGGCACGTGCTGCCATCGCCGACGGCTTGCTCGAGAACCCGCGTCCTCAGGCGGCTTTTGCCATGCATGTTAACAGCCAGTCGCCGCTTGGTCTGGTGCTCTACGGCAGCCCGGCGCTTTCGGGTGTGTACGGTTTCCGCATCACGCTGCAGGGCAAGGGCGGCCACGGTTCGAGTCCCGAGATCTGCATCGACCCCATCACGGCAGGCGTGCATGTGCACCTGGCGCTCCAGGAGCTTATCGCTCGCGAGGTGCCGGCGGCCAAGGAGGTCGCGCTCACCGTGGGTAAGTTTGCCGGTGGCCAAGCGGCCAATGTGATTCCCGACACCTGCGTGCTCGAGGGAACATTGCGCGGCTTTGACGTTGAGCTCATGGAGCACCTCAAGACCCGCATCGCGGAGGTGGTCAAAGGCGTTGCCATGACTTATCGTACGCCGGCGACTATCGAGACGCTCTCGGATGTTCCCCCGCTCGTGCTCGATGACGATATGACCCAGGCTTCGCTTGGCTATGTGGGTGCGACGTTGCCCAAGGCCGCCTTCCTGCCGCTGTTCCATGCCATGGCGAGCGAGGACTTTGCGCTTATCTCGAGCGAGATACCGAGCGCGTACTTTACGCTCGGTGCGGCTGTGACCGATACGGACGAGCACTTTGCCCAGCACCATCCCAAGGCACGCTTTAGCGATGCCGAGTTGCCGCTCGGCGCCGCGGCTTATGCGGCGGTCGCCCTGGGCTATATCGCCGACCACAAGGAGTAATCCATGTCCCAGCAGCATAAATTCTTCCCCGGTTGGCTCGTCGTGGCCTCCGGCTTTGTCATCATGGCCACGTGTTACACGATTTTCGTTAACTGCATGAGCCTGTTTCAGCCGCTTATCGTGAGCGACTTGGGCATTTCCCTTGCTCAGTACAACATCTCCAACGCCATCTCAACCGTGGTGAGCGTTGTCGGCTCGCTTGTCATTGGCCATGTTGCCGACAAAGTGAGCGGTCGCATCTTGGGTTCCCTTACCGTTATCGCCACCTCTGCCGTTCTTGCCGGGATGAGCTTTGTCGGTGAGCTGTGGCAGGTCTACGTGCTCTTTGCCGTCTCGGGCTGCTTTGCCGTCGCCTCGACCCGCCTGCTCATTAGCCTTGTGACCGCCAACTGGTTTACGGCCAAGCGAGGTCTTGCGATCTCCATAGCACTTTCGGGCTCGGGCTTTGGAGGCGCTGTTCTGTCTCCCACCGTGAGCTCGCTTATCGTGAGCGTTGGCTGGCGTTCCGCCTTCCTGGTGCTCGCGGCTATCTGCTTGGTGGCGGCGCTGCCCATCACGGCCTATTCCTTCCGCACCAAGCCTTCTGAGATAGGCCTTAAGCCGCTCGGCGAGAACCCGGGCGATCCGTCCGTCTCGACAGCTGGCGACAAGGACGAGCACACGGCTCCCGAGGTTAACGTCGGTTGGTCTCGCATCAAGAAGAGCCCGGCGTTTTGGCTGCTTGTCGTCGCCTTTCTCTTTATGGGCCTCGTTAACGGTGCCATCTTGCCCAACCAGGTCACCAACATGACGAGCGTTACCGTCAACGGCGCCAAGATTGTCACGGGCGGTCACGACCCCGTGTGGGCGGGCACTGTGCTTTCGGCCTATATGGTCACCGTCGTTATCGCCAAGATTTCGCTCGGCGTCATTTACGATCGCTTTGGCCTACGTTTTGGCAACGTGTTGGGATCCGTTGCGTGCATTATCGCCTGCGTCGCCCTGTGCTTCCCCGCAACCGATCTTGGTCCCATCGTGGCTGCCGTGAGCTTTGGTGTCGGAACGTGCATGGGCACCATCACGCCCACTATCGCCGCGTCCAAGCAGTTTGGCATGGCCGATCTGGGCAAGGTCACGGGCACCATTACCTCGCTCGAGATGGTCGGCGGCACCGTGGGTGCCATTGTCTCGGGCGTGCTGTTCGATGCCACGGGCTCCTTTGCGAGCACCTGGATCGTGTGCCTGGTGTGTTCTGTGGTCATGCTCGTATTCCTGCTGGCATCCGAGCCCATCGCCGCTAAGCTGCGTGCGAGCGTGGCGGGGGAGTAGACGTCCGTCGCTCTTTTCTGTTCGCCCCGTGTTCTGTCCGTGGCCGCCTTGGAAGCCGAATGGATGCTCGTACCATCATTCGGTTTCCAAGGCGGCCGCGGGCATACAAAATGATCCGTTTTCCTCTGTCCCCAACAGATCGTGTGATTCGAAGGGGGCGGCGGAGGAAAGCGGATCGGCTGCAGCGGCGGCGTGTCTGGCCGAACGAGCCCCCATACCCTCGTTCGGTCAGACGCGCCGCCGAGTTTTGTTTTTGTGCCGTATAATGACCACTACCTATGACGCGATACTAAAAGAAAGGTGTTTGCCCATGCAGGCACAGAAGGCGGAGGGAACCCGCGACCTTATCGGCGCCGAGATGCGCGCCTGGCAAAAGATGCAGCGGATCGCTGCCGGCGTGTTCGAGCCGTTTGGCTTTAAGCCCATCGAGACGCCCGCGATCGAGCAGGTGGACGTGTTTGTCCACGGCATCGGCCAGTCGACCGATGTCGTGCGCAAGGAGATGTTCCGCGTGTTTAGCGGCGCCAACCTGGAACGTGTCTTTACCGAGGGCACCGATGCCAAGCTCAAGCCCAAACAGCGCTTGGCGCTTCGTCCCGAGGGCACTGCCGGCGTGGTGCGCGCCGTCGTGGAGAACAACCTGGTGCCCCAGGGCTCCACGCCGTTTAAGGCCTACTATGCCGAGGCCATGTTCCGCGGCGAGCGCCCCCAGAAGGGCCGCCTGCGTCAGTTCCATCAGGTGGGCATCGAGTGGCTCGGTGCTCCCGATCCGGCTGCGGACGCCGAGTGCATCATTATGCTCATGGAGTTCTACAAGCGTCTGGGCTTCGATCTTTCCAAGCTCCGTCTGCTCATTAACTCGATGGGTGATGCCCAGTGCCGTCCGGCCTATCGCGAGCAGGTCAAGCAGTTCATTCTCGATCACGCCGACGAGATGTGCGATGAGTGCCGCGAGCGCGCCGAGCTCAACCCGCTGCGCGCCTTCGACTGCAAGAACGACCATTGCCGCGAGATCATGGCCGAGGCCCCGCTGATGGGTGACAACCTGTGCGACGAGTGCCGCGAGCACTACGAGCAGGTCAAGCGCTATCTGGATGCCGCCGGCATCGAGTATGTCGAGGATCCCACCCTGGTGCGCGGCCTGGACTACTACACCCGTACCGTCTTTGAGGTCGAGGCCCCCGGCGCCGGCGTCGGCTCCATCGGTGGCGGCGGCCGCTACGACGGCCTGGTCGAGCTCGAGGGCGGCAAGCCCACAGCCGGTGTCGGCTTCGCCGTCGGTTTTGAGCGCGCCCTGCTGGCCCTGCAGGCCTTTGGCAGCGACCTGGGTGCCGATGAGGCTCCGTGTGTCTACGTTGCCAACGCCGGCAGGGAACTGCGTCAGAACGTTTTTGCCATTACGCAGAAGCTTCGCGCCGCAGGCATCGTGACCGAGGCAGACTATCAGGGTCGTTCGCTCAAGGCTCAGTTTAAGCAGGCCGACAAGGTGGGCGCTAAGCTCATTTTGGTCTTGGGCGGCGACGAGCTTGCCGCCGGCAAGGTCAAGGTGCGCGACATGCAGAGCCATGACGAGGTACTGGTCGATCTGGCCAACGTTGTCGAGTCGGTTCGCGAGCGCCTGTAGGGCATCATTTTGAGCTGCGGGTCCGCTAACGCGTCCCGCTCGCGGCGAACGATTGTTACGGGGGTGTTTCGCTTTTATGCGGAATGTCCCCGTTTGCATATGCCGCCCACCGAGAAATACGACCATTTGGGGCAAAAAGCCTTGCAATGCAGAAAATACTTTTGTGTGGTAAAGCGCAATCAGTGTCGAAAGTATTTCTCAAGTGCCTATAATGAATACCGCATGTTACGTGCATAGAAGGAGGAATGGGAGGAAACGTGGCTGAGAACCTAAGCAACCAGTCTGTACCCGAAGCCGCGGCGCGCGTCGCTGCCGTGGTCAACCGCCTCGTTAACCGAATCGGCTCGAATGCCGAGTCCAGGGAGCGTCTCGCCGAGATTGAGATTCCCGAGGAGCTGCGCGACAACCTTGCGCTGTTCCTGCGCCTGGAGCGCCGTGTGCTTAGCGAGTATGATCCCGAGATCGCGGACCTGTTCGACAAGATTCTGTCGGCCGAGATCGTGGCCAATGCCGGCAACCCCGGTAGCCGTGCCGCCGACGAGGCCGTCGACGAGCAGGGCGTGCCCACCGCCGACGAGCCCACTGCTGTGGCGTTTCGCGAGGTCGTCGATTTGATCGACAGTCTACCGCTCGATAAGCAGCAGGTTATCGTCCGCGCCTTTACGAGCTTCTTCCATCTGGCAAACCTGTCGGAGGAGAACTACCGTGTGAAGCAGCTGCGCGAGCGTGAGGCCGGCGCATCGACCGATACCGAGGTCGATCCCGCCAACGAACTCACCGTCGCCTATCACCAGCTGGTGGATGAGATGGGTGTCGAGGGCGCCAACGAGCTGCTCGGCAAGCTTGAGTTCCATCCCGTCTTTACCGCGCATCCCACCGAGGCCCGTCGCAAGGCCGTCGAGGGCAAGATTCGCCGTATCTCTAACCTGCTGGAGGAGCGTCCGCGTCTGGGCGGCTCCGACCTGGTGGAGAACGAGCGCCATATGCTGCAGGAGATCGACGCCCTGGTGCGTACGAGCCCCATCGCGCTCAAGAAGCCCACGCCGGTCGAGGAAGCCGATACCATCATCGACATCTTCGATAACACGCTGTTCGACGTCATCCCCGTCATCTATCGTCGCTTTGACGACTGGGTGCTGGGTGACAAGGCCGGTACCGTGCCGCCGCTGTGCCCGGCGTTCTTCCATCCCGGCAGCTGGATCGGTTCCGACCGCGACGGTAACCCCAACGTCACCGCCAAGGTGAGCCGTGAGGTCGCCGCCAAGTACTTCACCCACATGGTGCTCAAGCTCGAGGACAAGTGCCGCCGCATCGGCCGCAACCTCACGCTCGAGGCCACCTACAGCAAGCCGTCTGCCGAGCTCATCAACCTGTGGAACCATCAGGTCGAGATGAGTGCCCATTACACGGCCCGCGCCGAGCTTATCTCCGAGCACGAGCCGCATCGCGCCGTCATGCTCGTCATGGCCGACCGTCTGAACGCCACCGTACGCCGTATCACCGACACCATGTATCACAGCGCCGACGAGTTCCTGGATGACTTGCGCGTCGTCCAGCGTTCGCTGGCCGCCTGCGGTGCCGTCCGTGCCGCCTACGGCCCGGTGCAGACCATCATCTGGCAGGTCGAGTCCTTCGGCTTCCATATGGTCGAGATGGAGTTCCGTCAGCACTCCGTGGTGCATGCCCGCGCCCTCAAGGATATCCACGAAAACGGTATCCATGGCGACCTGCAGCCCATGACGCGCGAGGTCATCGACACCTTCCGCGCTATCGGCTCCATCCAAAAGCGCTACGGCAAGAAGATGGCACACCGCTACATCATCTCGTTTACCAAGAGTGCCCAGCATGTGGCCGACGTCTTTGAGCTGGCCCACCTGTCCTTCGCACACGAGGAGGACGTTCCCGAGCTCGACGTGATCCCGCTGTTCGAGCAGCTCGAGGACCTCGAGGGCTGTGTTGACGTGCTCGACCAGATGCTTACGCTGCCCGTGGTGCAGAAGCGTCTTGCCCAGACCAACCGCCGCATGGAGGTTATGCTGGGTTACTCCGACTCCTCCAAGGATGCCGGTCCTACCACGGCCATGCTTGCGCTGCACTCCGCGCAGGAGCGCATCGCCAAGTGGGCCGAGAAGAACGATATCGACCTGGTGCTCATGCACGGTCGCGGCGGCGCCGTGGGCCGTGGTGGCGGCCCGGCCAACAAGGCCGTACTGGCGCAGCCCAAGGGTTCGGTCAACTGCTTCTTTAAGCTCACCGAGCAGGGTGAGGTCATCTTTGCCCGTTACGGCAACCGCACGCTGGCTCAGCGCCATGTTGAGTCCGTTGCCGCCGCAACGCTTTTGCAGTCGGCCCCGAGCGTCGAGAAGACCAACACCGAGACCACGCAGAAGTTCTGGGATATGGCCGAGAAACTCAACGCCGCAAGCCACGAGCGCTATCTGGACCTGCTGAACACCGAGGACTTTGCACCGTGGTTCTCGACTGTGACGCCGCTGACCGAGGTTGGTCTGCTGCCGATTGGCTCGCGTCCCGCCAAGCGCGGCTTGGGTGCCAAGTCGCTCGACGACCTGCGTACCATTCCGTGGATTTTCAGCTGGAGCCAGGCACGCATTAACCTGGCCGCTTGGTACGGCCTGGGCACCGCCTGCGAGCAGCTGGGCGATCTTGACCAGCTCAAGGCTGCCTACCAGGAGTGGCCGTTCTTCCGCACCTTTATCGATAACATCGAGATGTCGATTGCTAAGACCGATCAGCGCATTGCCAAGATGTATCTGCATCTGGGCGACCGCGATGATCTGTCCAAGAAGGTCTTTACCGAGATGCAGCTCACCCGTAAGTGGGTCCTTGCCATCGTCGGTGACGAGTGGCCGCTGCAGCGTCGTCGCGTGCTCGGCTGTGCCGTTCGCGTGCGTAACCCCTACGTCGACGCCCTGTCCATCGCCCAGGTCCGCGCCCTCCGCGAGGTGCGTATGAACCAGGACGAGATGGCCGAGGAGAAGAAGGCCGAGTACATGAGCCTGATTCTTTCGACTGTGACCGGCGTCTCGGCAGGTCTGCAGAACACGGGGTAATCGATAGCCCTGTAGTCGTCCGGGCCCGCCATATGTTTACTTTTAGGCACGTCCTCGGACATGCAAGAAGCCCTCGCTGCGCACTTCGTGCGGCGAGGGCTTCTTGCGTCCTGCGGAGTGTGCCTAAAAGTAAACTGATGGCGGGCCTTGCGATGTCCAGCTTCGGCGGAAGGCCGCTGGGTGAGGGTGGTGCCTGGGGCGACGTGCAAAAAACGGAGTTTTCAGCAGCCAAAGATCGATGCATAAGGCCATAGCCGGCCCTCGCTGCCTTTGTTGATGATTTTGCAAGACAATTGGGCCTTGGCGATGCTCATATATGGCTGGTTTCTCGCCGCATGTTATCCAGATGGGACGAGTCATGAGGACGATCTACCTTTTGAAAGACTTTTGACACCAAAATCTTATCTTGCGATGCTGAATACTCGCAAAAATGCACGCTCCGGAGGGGGCTACCATGTTGCGGTTCGAAACCCAATGCGTCATTCTATGCAGTATATTGACCTATTTATGCAAGATAGCTTACACGCGCATGCCACAGGATTGATGTTTGCCTCGGCGCTGCGTAATCCACCCTGCCCATAGCTTCTTTGACAGGAGGCCGCGGTTCCGTTTGGGATCGCGGCCGTTTTGTTGTGGGTCAAATATGAACGTTGTGTTAACGACTCGGTGGACGGTGGCGTTTTTCGGTGAGTGGCGTATCCTTCCAACGGTTTATCTAGTGTGTCAGCTGAAAGGAAGAGGGCGCTCGTCATTGTTTGAATGTGAACTGCCGTTTGACCACAAGACATTGCATCTGGAGCTCGAGGATAAGAACTTCGCGGGTGTGATGGAAGGTCACCAAAACGAGTTTAAGACTGCAAAATCGCAGGAAGAGCTGGTAGAGGAGTCGCTTGCCAACCCTTATGGATCGCCTTCGCTCGAGGAGCTTTGCGCTGGCAAGAAGGATATTGTCATCATTAGCTCCGACCATACGCGCCCCGTTCCCTCGCGTGTGACGATGCCTATTCTGCTGCATCACATCCACTCCGCTGCGCCTGAGGCGCGCGTTCGGATTCTGGTTGCTACGGGTATGCATCGTCCATCGACGCACGAGGAACTCGTCAACAAGTATGGCGAGGAGATCGTTGCCAACGAGGAAATTGTCATGCACGTCGCGACCGACGACAGCATGATGGAAAAGATTGGCACCCTGCCTTCTGGTGGCGAGTGCATCATCAACAAGATTGCCGCCGATTGCGATCTACTGCTTGCCGAGGGCTTTATTGAGCCGCACTTCTTTGCCGGTTTTTCTGGCAGCCGCAAGTCCGTGCTGCCCGGCATCGCCAGCTACAAGACCATCATGTACAACCACAACGGCCAGTTTGTGAACGATTCCCATTCGCGCGCCGGCAACCTGTGCCACAACCACGTGAGCGAGGACATGTTTGCCGCTGCCGAGATGGCTCACCTTGCCTTTGTGCTCAACGTGGTGCTCAACGGCAAGCACGAGGTCATCGGTTCCTTTGCCGGCGACATTCACAAGGCGCACGAGGCCGGCTGCGAGTTCGTGAAGAGCCTTGCCGGCGTTGAGCCCGTCGAGTGCGAGATTGCCATCACCACCAACGGTGGCTATCCGCTCGATCAGAACGTCTATCAGGCCGTGAAGGGCATGTGCGCTGCCGAGGCGACACTTCCCGAGGGCGGCGTGATCATCGATGTCGCCGGTTGCGCCGATGGTCACGGTGGCGAGGGCTTCTATCACAACATCGCTGACAACGATCCGGCAGAGTTTGAGCGCGCCTGCATCGACCGTCCTAAGGACGAGACCCTGCCCGACCAGTGGACGAGCCAGATTTTTGCCCGCATCTTGGCGCATCACCCTGTGATCATGGTCACCGACCTGTGCGATCACCAGATGCTCAAGGATATGCATATGACGCCGGTCAACACCCTCGAGGAGGCACTCAAGCTCGCCTTTGAAATGAAGGGTGCCGATGCCAAGGTAGCCGTCATTCCCGATGGCCTGGGCGTTGTCGTCGCTCAGCACTAGCGCGCGGCCTAAACGAATCGTTTGTAACCGACAAGAAAGATAAGGTTTTATGCTTACCAAGCTCCTCTGCGAATTCGGCGCAACGGCCCTCATGATCATCTTTGGCGTGGGCGTACACTGCGATACCGTGCTTAAGGGCACCAAGTATCAGGGCTCCGGCCACATGTTTGCCATCACCACCTGGTCTTTTGGCATCTCGGTCTGCCTGTTTGTCTTTGGCGGCGCCGTGTGCATGAACCCGGCTATGGTGCTTGCCCAGTGCATCGTCGGTCTGGTGCCGTGGAGCAGCTGCATCCCCTTCATGATTGCCGATATGCTCGGCGGCTTTGTGGGCGCCGTAATCGCTTGGTTTATGTATGCCGATGAGTTCAAGGCTTCCGAGGGCGTCGTCGACCCCATTGCCCAGCGCAACATCTTCTCGACCAACCCCACCACCGAGGGCACGAACTATGCCCGCAACTTCTTCTGTGAGGCTATCTGCACCTTTGTGTTCATCAGCGCCATCCTTGCTGCCGCTAGCCGCGCCGGCGAGAACGTTCTGATGCTCGCTATCTGCGTCGGCCTGATCGTTTGGGCCGTTGGCATGGGCATGGGTGGCATCACCGGTTTCGCCATGAACCAGGCACGCGACCTTGGTCCTCGCATGGCCTATCAGGTGCTGCCGATCAAGAACAAGGCTGACAACAACTGGAAGTACGGCCTGCTCGTTCCTGGCATCGCGCCGTTTATCGGTGCCGCTCTGGCCGCGCTGTTTGTGCACGGTTTCTTGGGCATGTTCTAGTCCAAGGCCGCATAGTAGTCCGCTGGCCGCATGGGGTGACTTCCCAGCGCGTCCTCGGACATGAAAGAACCCCCGCTGCGCACTGAA